>JAUXCH010000557.1 GCA_030618975.1 Planctomycetia bacterium | reverse complement strand
CTCGGCCGGGCAGGCAATCCTCTCCCAGTGTCCCTGGGGCTGCGGGGGCGTTTCCTCTCCCGCGAAGGCCCGGAAGCAAGGAACACCGGTCGAGAGCCCCAACAGGACCCACAGTAGCGCTAGCCGCACGTCACACCTCGCGGAATGGAAACGAACTCCGGGAGCTCGATCGTACTCTCCGCGTGCAGCGCGGCCCCCCCCCCCCTCGCGCCTCGCCCGGTCGCGGAGGACGCGCTCGAGACCGCGTCCGAAGCCGCGGATCGTCACCCGGCGAACAGGTGACTCGTTTTGACTCATTATGACTCACAATGAGTCATCCCGCTTCCTCGCCCCCCGGCTCACCGGGTTCCTGACACGGTTCTGACATCCGGCCGCCCGGTCGCATGGATCCTCCGACCGTGCATTCCCTCCGTGCCCTCACCTGGCTGCTCGTCCTGCTGGTCCTCGTGCCCGCCGGCGTGCTGGCGTGGCTGGGCTATCGCTCGGCAGGAGCGCTGGACGAGGCCGTGGACGCGAGCATCCGCGCGGATCTCACGGAGGCCGCGCGGGCGATCCGGGAGGCGGCCACCGCGGAGGCGCGCGCGCTGGAGTCGCGGCTGACGGCCCGGTTCGAGCGGCTGGCCGAGGACCTGGGACGGGACGCCCCGATTCGGGGCCTCCCGGTCGCCATGCAGACGCTGCTGGCGGGGCTTCCGACCGAGGTCCGGGTCCGCGACGTGCGCCTCCTGGACGCCTCGGGCCGCTCGATCTGGCCGGCTGCGTGGGACCCCGATGCGCCCGCGTCGTCGTCGCCGCGCGACGAGCTCCTCTTCGATCTGCGGCGGCGCGCGGACCGCCTCCGATTCGGCGACGGGGATCCCGACGCGGCCGTCGGGACGTGGCGCGAGGCCGCCGAGAAGGCCGGCTCGACGCGCCTGCACGCCGCGGCCCTCGCCGAGGCGGCACTCCTCGAGGCGCGCCTCGGCCGCGTCGAGGCGGCGGCCGTCCACGCCTCGCTGCTCGACGCGTTCACGCCGGCACAGCGCGGGGCGGCGAGGCGCCCCCTGACCCTTCTGCTCGCCCACGCCGCCGGCATGCAGGACCGCGCAGCGGCCTGCGCGCTGGCCGAGCGCTGGGCGCGCGGCGAGGTCGCCCAGGTCCCCCTGACCGACGTGGAGCGCGCGGGCGTCCGCGGCGCCCTGCACGAGTGCCGCGGGGCGGGCTTCACGCACCCCGGCATTCCGCCCGGGCTCGAGGGGCCGCTCCTGTTCGCACCCTGGGCCGTCCCGGTCGAGCCTCCCCCGCCTCCGCGGTTGGAGATTCCGGCGCCCGGCGGGTCGTCGCTCGTGGCGACGTTCGACGCCGACGCGATCTGGGAGGGGATGCAGGACGGGCTGGAGAGCCTGTCCTGGGGCCGCGTCGAGGTCCGCGTCCTGCCCTGGGCGGATCTGGCGTACGGCGCCGTCCCGGGGATCCGCCTGCCGCAAGACGCCGCGCCGGACGTCCCGCACCTGGAACTGGACGGGCCTCTCGGGGTTCCGGGCTTCGCGTGGTACTGGCATCGGGACGCGGACGCCGCGCGGGAAGAGCGCGCCGTCCGGAGACGCGCCACGCTGGTCGGCGTCCTGGGCCTGCTCGCGGTCACGGTGGTCGGTCTCGTGCTCGTCCGCCGGGCCGTCCGACGCGAGCGCGACGCTCGACAGCTGCGAGACGACTTCATCGCCAACGTGAGCCACGAGCTGAGGACCCCTCTCACGAGCGTGTGCCTGCACGCCGAGATGCTCGCCGACGAGGATCCTCCGGCCGATCGCCGCCGCGAGCTCGCCGGCGTGGTCAAGGCGGAAGGCGGACGGCTCGCCGCGCTCGTCGACGACCTGCTCGACTTCGCGGCGCTCGAGCAGGGCGTGCGGCGCATCGAGCCGGAACCCGTGGACCTGGCCCGGGCCGTTCGCGAGGCGGCGGCACCCTACGAGACGCTGGCGGCGCGCGAGGGGGTGGACCTGGAGGTCGACGTCCCGGACGGCGAGCTGGCGGCCCTGGCCGACGCGCACGCGCTCTCGCGGATCCTCGCGAACCTCTTGTCGAACGCCTGGCGGCACGGCCGGCCCTCGAAGGACGGCGCGCCCGGCCGCCTCCGGATCCGGGCGTACGATGACGAGCGATCGACGGAGGGCCCCACCGTGGAGGTGCAGGACGACGGACCCGGCATCCCCGCCGACGAGCGACGGGCGGTGTTCGAACGGTTCCACCGGGGTCGGCAGTCGCGCCGCGTCGAGGGCACGGGCCTCGGCCTGGCGCTCGGGCGCGAGCTCGGCCGCGCCATGGACGGGAACCTGGAGCTCGTGGACGACCCCGCCGGCACGGTGTTTCGCCTGACGCTGCCGCCCGTGCCGGAGTTGCCGCCCGTGCCGGACCTGCCGTCCTTGCCGGAGCGGGACGCGTGATGGGGGAGGCGAAGATCCTCATCGTCGAGGACGAGGCGCCCATCCGGGAGGGCCTCGGGAAGCGCCTCGAGCAGGAGGGCTACCGCGTCGTCGCGGTCGGGACCCTGCGCGAAGGCCTCGCGGCCCTCGCCGGAGCGCCGGACCTGGTGATCCTCGATCGCAGACTTCCGGACGGCGAAGGGCTCGACGTGCTCGCCGCGCTACGCGCCTCGGAGCGGGCAGGGACCCGCGTGATCGTGCTCTCCGCGCGCGGCCTGGCGGAGGACCGCATCGCGGGCCTGGAGGGCGGCGCGGACGACTACGTCACCAAGCCCTTCAACCTGCGCGAGCTGCTCGCCCGCGTGCAGGCGGTGCTCGCGCGCGGGCCGCGCGAGGAGGAGGGCTCGGCGGCGAGGATCGAGTTCGGCTCGTTCTGCCTGGATGTCGGCGGCCGCCGCCTGCTGAAGGGGCGGAAGGAGCTCCCGCTCTCGAAGCTCGAGTTCGGGCTGCTCCACTACCTCGCCACGAATCCCGGGCGGGCCATCGACCGCAAGGAGCTGCTCGACCGCGTGTGGGGCTACGACCGCTACCCCACGACCCGCACCGTGGACTTCCACGTCCTGAGCCTGAGGAAGAAGATCGAGCAGGCCGGCAAGAAGCCCCGGCACCTGCTGACCGTCCAAGGGGTGGGCTACCGCTTCGAACCCTGAGAGGGGGGGGCCGGGGGGGGCCGGGGTCAGGTGATTCTCAGCGCCTTTCGCAGGGTCCCGGACCTGTGCGTCCATGCGGGGCCGTCGGCTGGGCCGTCAGCGGGGCCCGGAGCCCCGCGGTAGCGCATGCCCGAGGTGTGCCGCGGGTGCGAGGTCGCTCGAAAGCCGCGGAAGTACACCTGGCCCCGGAGCGGGTAGGATGGCTCCGTCGCGGAGGAGCGTTGATGAAGGTCTCGATGTTCCAGGTGGACGCGTTCACGGGGGAGGGGCTGCACGGGAACCGTGCCGCCGTCTGCCTGCTCGACCAGTGGCTTCCGGACGAGGTGCTGCAGGCCCTGGCCGAGCGGCACGCCCTGTCCGAGACGGCCTACCTGGTGCCCGAGGTCGGCGCCTACGACCTCCGCTGGTTCACGCCGACGACAGAGGTGGATCTCTGCGGCCACGCCACGTTGGCTGCGGCCTACGTCGTGCTGTCGCACCTCGAGCCCGGGCGCCAGGACGTCTCGTTCAAGTCGCGGAGCGGGACGCTGGGCGTCGCGCGAGACGGCGACCTGTACGTGCTCGACTTCCCGACCCGCGCGTCGCACCCGGTGGCGTCCGCGCCGGAGGTCGTCGAGGCGATGGGCCTGGTCCCGAAGGAGATCCGGGCGACGCCCCGCGACTGGCTCCTCGTCTACGAACGGGAGGACGACGTCCGCGTCCTCGACCCCGACATGGACGTGCTCCACGCCTTCGACCGCCCCGGCGTGATTGCGACCGCCCCCGGCGACCACCACGACTTCGTGTCGCGCTTCTTCGCCCCCGGGCTCGGGGTCCCCGAGGACCCGGTGACGGGCTCGGCCCACTGCACGCTGACGCCCTTCTGGGCCGAGCGCCTCGGGAAGACCGAGCTCCACGCCGCCCAGATCTCCGCCCAGGGCGGCGAGCTCTTCTGCGAGGACCGCGGCGATCGGGTCGCGATCGGCGGCCGCGTAG
>JAUXCH010000358.1 GCA_030618975.1 Planctomycetia bacterium | reverse complement strand
GCGGAGACCTCCATGCAGACGCTCTCCCCGGAGCTCGAACGAGCCTGCGAGCGGGCTGCGTCGGGAGATCGTCTGAACGCCGCCGAGGGCCTCGTGCTCCTCGAGCAGGGCGATCTCCTCACCCTGGGATCCCTGGCCGACGACGCGCGGCAGCGCCTCAACCCGGGCCGGGTCGTCTCCTACATCGTCGACCGCAACGTCAACTACTCGAACGTCTGCGTGACGAACTGCTCCTTCTGCGCCTTCTACCGGGCACCGGGCCACGAGGAGAGCTACGTCCAGACGTACGAGCAGATCGGCGAGCGGCTGGAGGAGCTGGCGGCGGTCGGCGGGCGTCAGGTGCTGCTCCAGGGGGGACACCACCCCGACCTCGAGATCGGGTGGTACGAGGGGCTGCTCCGGTTCATCCGGGAGCGGTTTCCCCGGATCAACATCCACGGGTTCAGCCCGCCCGAGATCACGTTCTTCTCCCAGACCTGGGGCATGGACCGGGGGGAGGTCCTCAGGCGGTTCATCGCGGCCGGCCTCGGCTCGATCCCCGGAGGCGGCGCGGAGATCCTCGTGGATGGGGTCCGGAAACAGATCGCCGGGCGCAAGGCCACGACCGACGAGTGGCTCGGTGTCATGGAGGACGCGCACGGCCTCGGGCTCACGAGTTCGGCCACGATGATGTTCGGCCACGTGGAGACGCTCGCCGACCGCATCGAGCACCTGGTGCGCCTGCGCGAGGTCCAGGACCGGACGGGTGGATTCACGGCGTTCATCGGGTGGACGTACCAGTCGCCGAACACGAAGCTCGAACGCCGGGTGCCGTCGACGGCCGGCGGACACGAGTACCTGAAGACGCTCGCGGTCTCGCGGCTGATGCTCGACAACTTCGGGCACGTGCAGGGCTCCTGGGTGACCCAGGGTCCGAAGATCGGTCAACTCTCCCTCTCGTTCGGCGCCGACGACCTCGGCGGCACGATGATGGAGGAGAACGTCGTGTCCGCGGCGGGCACGAGCTTCCAGATGCCGATCGAACGGCTCGAGCGCCTGATCCGTGACGCCGGGTACGAACCGCGGCAGCGCACGACGCGGTACGAGATCCTCGAAGCCGCGGAGGCGACGACGTGAGCGATTGGTACGGACTGGACCTCCCCCCCATCGACGAGCCCGAGGCGCTCGCGCGGCTTCGGCTGCCGCCCGACCTCGAGGACCTGGGCGCGAAGGTCGTATGCGGCGAGCGGCTCGACTTCGACGAGGGGCTGCGGCTCTACGCCCACCCCGACCTGCTCGCCGTCGGCCGGATGGCGGACTTCGTGCGCGAGCGGCGACACGGCGACGTGGTCTTCTACAACGTCAATCGCCACATCAATCCCACGAACGTGTGCATCCAGGGCTGCACGTTCTGTGCGTTCGGTGTGAAGGGCACGATGCCGCAGTCGTGGGAGATGAGCCACGACGAGGTCTACGAGCGCGCCGCCGAGTGCGCGGCGCAGGGCGCGACCGAGATCCACATCGTCTCCGGCGTGCACCCCCAGTACGACCTGGCCTGGTACGAAACGTGTTTCCGGGGCCTCGAGGAGCGTCACCCCGAGATCCACCTCAAGACGCTCACCGCCGTCGAGGTCGCCCACTTCGCCGACGCGGAGGGGATCTCGTACCGCGAGGTGCTCGAGCGCCTGCGCGCGGCCGGCATGGACAGCATGCCCGGCGGCGGCGCCGAGATCTTCCACCCCGAGGTGCGCGAGCAGATCTGCGACACCAAGTGCGGGACGGAAGACTGGTTCGCGATCCATCGCGAGGTCCACGCCATGGGGCTCCGTACGAACGCCACGATGCTGTACGGACACATCGAGCACGCCAGGCACCGGGTGGACCACGTCCTGCGTCTGCGCGAGTTCCAGGACGAGACCGGAGGGTTCCAGGCCTTCATCCCGCTGGCGTTCCACCCCGAGAACACGGCGCTCGACCACCTGCCCGGACCTGGGATCCTGCTCGACCTGCGCGTGATGGCGGTCAGCCGCCTGCTCCTCGACAACTTCGCCCACCTGAAGGCCTACTGGATCATGCTCGGGCCCAAGACGGCCCAGGTCGCGCTCTCGTTCGGGGCCGACGACCTGGACGGCACCGTGGTCGAGGAGCGCATCGTGCACATGGCCGGCGCGACGAGTCCCGAGGAGATGACGGTTTCCCAGCTGCGCCATCTCATCGAGGGAGCCGGTCGCGTACCCGTGGAGCGTGACACCCTCTACCGTGCCGTCGTTCGCAAGGAGGGAGCGCCCACCGGCGCCCGAACCCCCGCATGAGCATCCTCCAGCCCCGCCGGAAGACTCGCACCGTCCGCGTGGGCGACCTCGCCCTCGGCTCCGAGCACGACATCCGCGTGCAGAGCATGACGAAGTGCGACACCGCCGACGTGGAGGCCACCTTCGACGAGATCGTCGGCCTGGAGGCGGCCGGCTGCGAGCTCGTCCGCGTCGCGGTGCCCTCCATGAAGCAGGCCCGGGCGCTCGGGGAGATCAAGCGGCGCATCACGATCCCGCTCGTCGCCGACATCCACTTCAGCGCGCCGCTGGCGCTCGAGGCCATCGCCCAGGGCGTCGACAAGGTCCGCATCAACCCCGGCAACATCGGTCGCCGCGACGAGGTCGAGAAGGTGGTACGCGCCGCGAAGGACGCGGGCGTCGCCATGCGGATCGGTGTGAACTCGGGCAGCATTCGCGAGCGCAAGGGTCTGTCCGTCGAGGAGAGCGAGGAAGACCTCGTCGACCTGTGCGTCCGCGAGGCCCTCCACCACGTGGAGATCCTGGAGAGCCTCCGCTTCTACGACACCGTCATCTCCGTCAAGGCGCACACGGTGTCCCTCACCGTGGAGGCGAACCGGAAGCTGGCTGCGGCTTGCGACTACCCGCTCCACCTGGGCGTCACGCACGCGGGCAGCCTCCTCCCGGCAGCCGTCAAGACCTCGATGGCCTACGCGCTGCTGCTCAGCGAGGGCATCGGCGACACGCTCCGCGTCTCCGTCACCGGCGACGGCCGCGAGGAGGTGAAGATCGGCCACCAGGTGCTCCAGCACCTCGGCCTGCGGCGTCCCACCTTCGACGTCTACGCGTGCCCCTCGTGCGGCCGCGCGGAGGTGGACCTCGTCGGCATCACGAAAGCCGTCGAGGAAGCCACGAAGGATCTCACCTACCCCTGCCGCGTGGCGGTCATGGGTTGCATCGTGAACGGCCCGGGCGAGGCCGCCGAGGCGGACGTCTCGATCAGCGCGGGCCGCGGCTTCGGCTTCATCTACCGCGGCAGCCGCATGATCAAGAAGGTCCCGGAGGCGGACCTGGTAGCCGCGCTACGCGCCGAGATCGAGTCCTGGATCGCCGAACAATCGGATTAACACCCGGTACCAGTTTTCGGGTACCGGGTGTTAATCCGTCGTACCGGGTGTCACTCCGATTCTTCGCGGCCCAGGTAGCGCAGGAACTTGAAGATGAGCCCGACGAGCACGAGCAGGACGACGAAGCCCGCCACGCGCAGCCAGCCGCCCACCTCGGCCGTGTCGAGCATCTTCGCGAGGTAGCCCGCGAACATCGCGTAGAGGGCGGCTACGGCGACACCGGCCAACGCGACGACGAAGAAGATCGTCCGCTTGGGGAGGCCGATCACGCGGCCGACGAAGCAGCCCCCGAGCTGTCCGGAACCCGGGAGCGGGGAGAGCACGAACAGCACCATCCCGGCCTCCGCCATCCGGCGGATCCACGGATGGCGCTCCAGCGTCACGCCGGCGTTGTGACGAGCACGCCTCAGGTACGGCCCGATCCACGGCACCCTCTCGAGCAGGTCGAGGTTGTAGGCGTAGAGGAAGGCAGCCGCCGTGTTGAGGAACATCAGCCACAGCCCGATGCCCCACACCCCCAGGTGGATCTCGATCGTCGGGCCGCCGAACGGCAGTTCGAGGCCGCGCGTCCCGTCCGCCATCTCCACTCCGAGGATGGGCGTGAAGATCACCGTCGTCCCGAACCAGAAGAGCGACGCGGCCGACAGGATCATCAGCTCGTACGCCACGCGCGGCGAGACGAAGAGGTGGATCGACCAGAGGGTCAGGCCCACGACCACGAAGGGGCCCAGCAGGGTCAGCAGCCGCCGCCCGGTGCGACGGACACGGGCCCTCGCACGCGGCCACCAGCGGCGGCGGCCGCTCGCGGCGGGCGCACCTCCGACCGGACTCCGGGCTTCCTGCTCCTGGACGGTCGTGTCCCCCACGGGCGCAGCCTACGGGGTCCGTGCGGGAGCGGAAGCTTCCGTCGTCCCCGCTACGCTGGAAATGGCCCCGCCGGTAAGGTGCAGAGGTGGATCTGAGCGTCGTCGTCCTCTCCTGGAACACCGCCGACCTGACCCTCCGGGCCCTGCGGGGCGCGGAGTCGGGTGCGGGGGATCTGGAGGCCGAACGCCTCTGCGTCGACAACGCGAGCCGGGACGACACCGTGGCCCGGGTCCGCCACGAGCTGCCCGGGGTCCACGTGATCGTCAACGAGGCCAACCTGGGGTTCGCAGCGGGGAACAACCGCGCCCTGCCGCGGCTCACGGGGCGCATCACCTGCTTCCTGAACAGCGACTGCGACCCCGGGCCGGGCTCCCTCGCCCACGTGGTCCGCTGGCTCGACCGGCATCCCGGCGTGGGCCTCGCGACGCCGCGTCTGGTGAGCCCCGACGGGCGCGTGCAGCGCGCCACGCGCGCGGAGCCGTCGCCCCTCGCCCTGCTCAACCGGCATACCTGCCTCCGCTACACACCGATCGGCCGCGGCGCGGCCCGGGCCTGGCGCGCGGCGCCCACCAGCCCGATCCCCGTCCCGGTGGACTCCGTAACCGGTGCGTGCCTCGTGATCCGCACGGAGCTGCTCCGGACGCTCGGAGGTTTCGACGAGACCTACCCCTTCTACTGGGAGGACGTCGACCTCTGCCGCCGGGCACGCGACGCGGGGGCCGAGGTGTGGTGGGTGCCCGACGGCCCCTCCGTCGTGCACGAAGGCGGGGCCTCGACCGAGATCCTGGGAGGCCCCCCGCGGCGCGCCTTCGTCGAAGGACTCGTCCACTACCAGCGGAGGGTCCTCGGGCCGCGTCGCGCCCGCGCCTTCGCCGGCCTCTTCGTCCCGGGTGTCTTCACCCGGGCGTTGGTCGAGCCCGCGCGGCTCGTGCTCGGCGCCCTCGCGCGCCCGGCGAAGGCGAGGCGCCGGCTCGCGGCGGCCACCGCCTGGCTGCGCTTCCTGGAACGCGACACCGCCGCCCTCCTGCGCCTGCTCCGCCTCCCGCGTTGATCCCCGGGAGCCGGGCCGTACCCTGCGGCACCCCGAGAGAAGTCCGTGCAACGCATCCTCGTCACCTTCGGCACCCGCCCCGAGGCCATCAAGATGGCCCCGGTCGTGAAGGCACTCCGCGCCCGCGGGGAGGACTTCGACACGCGCGTGTGCGTCACGGCACAGCACCGCGCCATGCTCGACCAGGTCCTCGATCTCTTCGACCTGCGTCCCGACGTCGACCTCGACCTCATGCAGCCCGGGCAGACCCTGGCCGCCCTGACCTCCCGCGTGATCGAGCGGATGTCCGAGACGCTCGCGGCGGAGCGCCCCGACGTCGTCCTGGTCCACGGCGACACCACGACCGCCATGGCGACGGCACTGGCCGCGTTCTACCTCCGCATCCCGGTGGGCCACGTCGAGGCCGGCCTGCGCAGCGGCCGGATGGACGCGCCGTTTCCGGAGGAGATGAACCGGGTCGTCATCGACCGCGTGG
>JAUXCH010000411.1 GCA_030618975.1 Planctomycetia bacterium | reverse complement strand
CGTGCCGGCTCTAGTCGCTGCCGAGGAAGAGCTGGAGGACGTACCAGAACATGAGCGCGATCGAGGCGAACAGCGAGGGCGACGCGGCGACGTACTTGTCCTCGGGGTAGTGGTGGAGGACGTTCGAGGTGTCCCAGAGGATCGCGGCGCCGGCGAGGCCGACCATCGCGATGCTGAACCAGGTGCCGAGGTGCAGGCCGAAGACCACGCCGCCGACGATGATCAGCAGCGCGACGACGAGGCCGTACATGACGATCCCGCGGAGGAACGAGAAGTCCTTGCGCGTGACCATCACGACGGCCGTCAGGCCGGCGAAGCCCAGGAGCGTCACGAGGGCCGCCGACTGGATGACGCCGCCGCCCGCGGTGTGCTGCGCCATGAAGAGCAGCGGCAGGAAGATGAGGGCCTCGAGCACCACGTAGCCGGCGAGCGCCAGGTACTGGGCGCCCTTCGACTTCGCCCGGAACGCGGTCTTGCTGGCGAGCATGCCGACCACCATGAAGCCGCCGAGGAACAGGAGCCAGCGGTATCGTCCACCGACGAGGAACTCCATCATCTTTGCGGGCAGGGGCGTCTGGAGCAGCGCCGCGACGACGCCGACGAACGCAAGGATGGCCACGAACAGGTGGGCGTAGGTCCGGCTGATGAAGGTCGCCCGTGCGTCCACTCCGATCTGGTCGACGGTGCGCCGATCCTCGGGCCAGGTCATCACGTCTTGCGGCATCGATCTCTCTCCGACGGGGGGCGGGGGATTCTACCGTGCGCGCGTGGCCCGGTACCGGCTGGGCCGTCAGGCCTTCGCCGACGGGCAGAGCGCCCGTACGGGGCACTCGTCGCAACGCGGCCGGCGTGCGATGCACACGGCGCGCCCGTGCCAGATCAAGAGGTGGGAGAGGTCGATCCAGACGTCTTCGGGGTGCAGGACCATCAGGTCCTTCTCGATGTGCTCGGCCGACTTCGATCGCGTCCAGCCCAGCAGCGTCGCGATGCGTCCCACGTGCGTGTCGACGACGATTCCGTCCGCGAGGCCCCAGATCACACCCCGTACGACGTTCGCCGTCTTGCGCGCGACACCGGGCAGCGTGAGCAGGTCGGGAATCGCCTGCGGGATCTCGGAGCCGTAGGCCTCGGTCACGCGTTCGGCCATCCCGACCAGGTTCTTCGCCTTGTTGCGGAAGAACCCCGTCGAGTGGACGGCCTCCTCGACCTCGGCGAGGTCGGCCTGCGCGAGCGCCGCGGGCGTCGGCCACCGCGCGAACACGTCGGGCGTCACCCGGTTGACCCGTTCGTCCGTGCACTGCGCGGACAGGATCGTCGCCACCAGCAGCTCGTAGGCGTCGCGGTGGTCGAGGGCGCAGTGGGCGTCGGGGTAGGCCCCCTGGAGCCGGTCCACGACCTCGGCCGCTTTCGCCCGCCGGGCGGGGCTCCGCCGCCGCGGCCGGTAGCCCCGCGCCGCACCCCGCTTCGCCTTGCTCCCGCTCCTGGCCATGGCACCCCGCCGCGGCTCCGCCGCGGAGCCCTGGGGGGAGCCTACCCGCCCCCGCGGGCCCGGTGAATCGGGGGGTGGGCCGTCGGCGACGCTACCCTGGCGCCATGCGTGTTCGCCGGAAGGACATCGTGATCGCCGGCGTGATCGTCGCCCTCTGCGCGTGGGCGGTGATCCGTCAGTTCGGCACCGACCCGCTCGAGCCCTACGAGAAGGCGTTCGTGCGGACGATCGAGGTGGGGGAGGCGCTCAATCCCGACGTCACCCTGCTCGACACCGGCGGCGAACGGCGCCGCGTGGGCGACGGGTACGGCGCGAAGGCGACCGTCTTCTACTCGTGGAGCACGACCTGCCCGTGCATCCCCGTCTGCGAGGATGCGCTCAGGGAGGCCTACGTGAAGTTCGGGCCCGAGCAGGGGGTGGTCTGGATCGGCGTCGCCGGCGAGCCCACCGACACGTCCTCGGCGGTCCTGGACAAGATGACGTTCCTCCGCTCCTTCTACGAGATGCTCCTCGACCCGTACCAGCGCCTCTGCACCCGCCTCGGCTTCGACCGCGCCGCCGTCCTCGCCGTGCTCGACGGCGACGGCTACCTGCGCTTCCGCGGCAACGTGAGCGACGACCTCAAGGACCCGCAGCGCAACTACCTCCTCGAGGTCCTGCCGGCGATCGTCGCCGGCACGAAGCCACCCCTCGAGGAGACGGACCTCGCGTACGGCTGCGAGTTCTCGGATCCCCAGCCGTGCCCCGACGCGGAGCTCCTCACGCCGCCGCAGCCCGCCGAGCCGTCCGCTCCGTAGGCCGCCACCCGCACCAGGGCCTTTGTCCAAGCCTGGGGGCGCTGCTACCTTCCTTCGCCCCCTCTGCGCCGGGCCGGCGGGACCCGCGGGGGCGAAGTGGGCCCGAAGTCCCTCTCCGGGCCTGCTCCCCATCCCGGCGGAGCCCTGCTTGAAGACCAAGGTCGGCATTTCCGTCTTCATCGCGGCCGCGGGCACGGATCCGCGGTTCGCGCGCCTCGTGCACCGCTACCTGCTGAGCGCGGTGTTCTGGCTCCTCGCCGGGAGCGCGGTCGGGCTCGTCGTCGCCTTCCGGCTCGTGGACCCGACCCTCTTCGGGCAGTCCGAGTTCTTCTTCCACGGGCTCATGCGGCCCGTCCACACCCTGACCGTCCTCTTCGGGTGGGCCTCCCTCGCCCTCGTGGGCCTCGGGCTCTACGTGGTGCCCAAGGCCTCCATGGTCACCCTCTCGCACGGCGAGATCCGCGCGGCCAACGTCGCGCTGTGGCTCTGGAACGCCGGCCTCGTCATCGGCGCCGCCGCGCTCTTCATGGGCTTCTCGACCGGCCGCGAGTACCGCGAGATCCCCTGGTGGGCCATGAGCTTCATCGCCGCCGGCGACCTCCTGCTCTTCACGGTGTTCTGGCGCGTGATCTCCCGCCGCACCGTCAAGGGCATCTACATCTCCTGCTGGTTCATCCTCGCGGCGTCGTTCTGGATCGCCGTGATCCTCGTGGTCGGCTACATGCCCTTCTTCCGCAAGGGCCTCGCGAACACCGTCATCGAGGGCTACTACATCCACAACGCGGTGGGGATGTGGTTCACGCCGCTCGCCGTCGGCCTGACCTACTACACGCTGCCCAAACTGCTCAACAAGCCCATCTACTCGTACGCCCTCGGCGTGCTGGGCTTCTTCACCCACATGGTCTTCTACACGATCATCGGGACGCACCACTTCCTCTTCACGCCGCTGCCCGACTGGATCGAGACCGTCGGCGTCGTGTTCAGCGTGGCGATGATCGTGCCCGTGTGGGCGAGCACGGGGAACTTCCTCCTCACGATGAAGGGCGAGCGCACCGCGATCTCGCTCTCCTACAGCCTCCCCTTCATCTTCGTGGGCGTGATCGCGTACGGCCTCGTCTCTCTCCAGGGGAGCATCGAGTCCCTGCGAGAGGTCCAGGAGCAGTGGCACTTCACGCACTACACGGTGGGCCACGCGCACGCCGCGCTCTACCTGTTCGTCTCGTTCCTCATCTGGGGTTCGATGTACGGCCTGGTACCCAGGATCACGGGCCGCGAGCCCGAGCCCGCCATGGTCGGCGCGCACTTCTGGCTCGCGTTCGGCGGCATGCTCATCTACTCGGTCGCGCTCTTCATCGGAGGGGACCTGCAGGGCGAGGCCTGGGTCGAACGGCTGCCCTTCATGGAATCCGTCCGCCGCGTGATCCCCTACATGGTCTGGCGCAGTGTCGGCGGCATGTTCTTGCTCGCCGCGCACGTGATCTTCGCGATCAACCTCTTCAAGATGCGGCCCGGCGCCTTCACGATGGCCTACGAGTCGCAGGGGAGGAAGTAGCCGTGCGCCTCGACGTCCACACCAGCCTGCGTACCTTCTTCATCGTCGCGGGCGGGCTCTACGTCCTGCTCGTGCTCGCCTGCGCGATCCTCCCCGCCGCCTCCATGGAGCGGCAGTACCCCATCACCCAGGAGTGGGTCGACCCGCGCGTCGAGCGCGGCGAGCAGCTCTACCAGAGCTACGGCTGCATCTACTGCCACACCATGCAGATCCGCGGCGACGAGCGCCTCGCCAAGGAGGGGCCGGACGGCACCCTCGTGGTGCCCGTCCTCGGTGCCGACCGCCGTTTCGGCCTCGACGAGCCCTCGAGGGCCGAGGAGTACCGGAACGACGATCCGCCCTTCCTCGGCACCGAGCGCATCGGCCCCGACCTCCTCGCCGTCGGCATCCGCCTGCCCAGCGCCGCTTGGCACTACTGGCACCTCTACGACCCGCGGGCCGTCTCGCCCGACTCGAACATGCCCGGGCTCCCCTGGCTCTTCCACACCGAGGACACGCAGCAGCCCGAGGACGAGAAGGTCGCCCCCTTGTTCGATCTCGACGTCCCGAAGGGCCGCCTCTACGCCACGCCCGACGCGCAGGCCCTCGTCGAGTACCTCCTCTCCCGCACGCGCCCGGAGAGCCGCCGATGAGTCCCGTCCTCGCCGCCCACGACCACGACGTCTCGAGCCTCGGGGTGTTCGAGTGGCTGCTCGTCGGCCTCGCGGCGCTCCTCGTCGTCTGGGTGATCTGGCGTGCCGTCATCCTGACGATCCACCCGGGCGAGGACGAACCGGACCACATCAAGCGCATGATCCTGAACGACGACACGCCGCCCGGCGAGAACCCGCAACCGCGGGGGCTGAATCCCGAAGACACGTCCGGCGAGTCCCTCGCGGCGCGGGAAGAATAGCGAGTCGCCATGGCAGAACGCGAGCGCAGCGAACCGATCAAGCTCTACCTGGACGAGGACGCCGAGCCGTTCAAGGTCGCGCCGGCGCCCCTGACCTTCCAGTTCAACACGATCGCCCTTCCCGACGGACCCCACCGTCTGCGCATCGAGGCGAGCAACGGCCTGGCGCCCCCGACCCTCAAGGAGATCCCGTTCGTCGTCCGCAACGGCGTCGCGATCACCGTCTCCGGCCTCGAGAAGGAGCAGACGATCGCCGGCCAGGTGCAGATGGTCATCAACGCCTACGCCGGCAGCACCGAGGTCGACTTCGAGCCCCGTCGCGCCGAGACCCCGCAGCCCATCCCCACCTGGGCGTGGGTCGTCTTCCTCGCCGTGATCGCCTGGACCCTGTACTACGTCATCACCCCGCAGGTCGAGTCCTCCGCCGGGATCGCCGTGGCTGCGCACCACAGCGCGG
>JAUXCH010000907.1 GCA_030618975.1 Planctomycetia bacterium | reverse complement strand
GGGCCAGGGGGGCGAGGGGGGTGGGTAGGGCGGGCCGGGGAGGAGCGGGGCGGGCCGAACCGCCCAGGTTCCCGAATCCTACGCCGGGCGCCAAGCCCTGCCCCGGCGCCGTCGCGCCCCCCTGCGGGGGGGGGGCCGTTGGCCCCCCGGCTGGCCATCGCCCGTCGGGCGGACAGAATGCGCCCATGGACATCGAGATCGTCACCGTCGTCGTGGGCCCCTTCCAGCAGAACTGCCGCATCGTGAAGGACAGGAGTACGGGCGAGGCCCTGATCATCGATCCGGGCGACGAGGCCGACCACATCCTCGAGGTGGCAAGGCAGCACGACGCCGAGGTCGTGAAGATCCTGTGCACCCACGCCCACCTCGACCACGCGGGGGCGGTCGAGCCCCTCAAGCGGGTCCTGGGCGTGCCCTTCGCGCTTCACGGTGCCGACTTCCCCATCCTCGAGGCGCTCGGGGAGAGTGGCCGGCGATGGGGCATCCCGGGGATCGAGACGCCGGCCGTCGAGGAGAACCTCGAGGGGGTGGACTCGCTCCCGTTCGCCGGCGGCGAGATCCAGGTCCTCCACGCGCCGGGCCACACGCCCGGCGGGGTCATCTTCCTCTTCGGGAAGGAGGGCATGTTCGGCGACACCCTGTTCCGGCTCTCCGTCGGACGCACCGACCTCGGGGGCAACGCCCAGGTCTACGCGCGGACGCTCCAGGACGTCGTGCTCGCCCTCGACGACGACGTCGTGGTCCACTGCGGCCACGGCCCGTCGACCACCATCGGCGTGGAGCGGCGCGAGAACCCCTTCCTCAACGGCCAGATCGCGATCGACGCGGCGGGCGCGCTGTAGCCCGGGCCCGCTGCCTACTTCAGGGCGGCGGCGAGCTCCGGCCGGCCGACGAGGGCCTCGAAGACCGGATTCGCGAGGATCTCGTAGCGCAGGTCCGGATGCAGTGCGACCGCCTCGAGCAGCTCACGCTCCGCGCCGTCGGCCTCGCCCGTCCCGACGAGCGCGCGGGCGAGGTCCACCCGGACCCGCGCGTCCCGCGGCGATTCCCTCACCGCGCGCTCCAGCACGCCGCGGGCCGCCTTCCACTCCTGTTCGGCGAGGAGCAGCGCACCCTGCGCGGCGTGGGCCCGGGCGAAGAAGTGACGCGCCAGCGCGCCGTCGGTCCGGCTCGCCGCCCGGGCGGCCCGCTCGAGAGCGTCCGCGAGCGAGCGCAGCCACTCGGCGCGCGTTCGTCCGAGATCGGGCGGGGCGGTGGAGGCCCAGGACAGCACCGCGCGCAAGCGGGCGAGCGCGGGCCGCCACGCCCGCTCGTCCTCCTCCGATCTGGCCCTCGCGAGCACGCCGCCCGGATCCACGCCCCGACCGTGGAGCAGGCCGGCGATCCGCCGCGCCGCCGCGCCGTACGCGCGGTCGGCGGCCGCGTAGTCCGGCGGCGTCAGCGTGCCCTTCACCGCCTGCCGCGCCGTCGCCTCGCGCGCGCGCCCTTCGGCGATCAGGTCCTCGGCCTCGTCTTCGATGCGCGGGGCGAAGCCCGGCTCCGCGGCGACGGCCAGGCCGAGAATCGTCGCGACCCCGAGGTCGGGGATCTTCCGCTCCACCTCGGCCAGCCGAAACGCCTCGAGGAGCGTCTCGGGCGCCTTCGGCTGCATCGCCTCGGCGCGCTGCAGCTGGGCGGCCGCCTCCTCCAGATCGCCGCGTCGGCGGGCGATGCGAGCCCGGGCGACGGCCGTCTCGAAGCGGTCGGGGGCGATGCGCTCCGCCTCGTTGTAGTGCCGGTGGGCGAGGATCGGGTCGAAGTCGTCGCCCGAGCGCTCGCCCGGAACCGGCTCCCGGCCCAGGGCGAGGTGGCCACGTCGCATGGGCACGTCGTAGCGGGTCGGGTCCCGGCGCGCGGCCTCGCCGAGCGCGTCGCGCGCGTCGTCGACGCGTCCCTCGTCCTCCCAGCTCCTCGCGATGTCGAGCCGGGCCTCCGTCATGCCCGGATCCGCGCGAAGCGCGGCGCGCCACGACTCCCGGGCCTCGGCGTACCGGCCGAACTCGGCCCGGTGGACGCCGAGCCGGTAGTGCCCCTCCGGGTGGTCGTTAACATATTAGTTTTGAT
>JAUXCH010000028.1 GCA_030618975.1 Planctomycetia bacterium | reverse complement strand
GGCATCGGCGAGCGCCTGGGCGCGCTGGACCTGTCGGTCGAGGTGCCCGACGACGACTGGGTCGACGCCAAGGAGGCGATCGCCTTCGCCCTCCTCGCCGACCGGACCGTACGGGGACTGCCCGGCAACGTACCCGGCGCCACGGGCGCGAGCCGGCCGGTCGTGCTCGGCAAGATCTCGCTCTAGCCGTCGACCGCAAATTCGCCTTGGGCAGTCCGACGCCGAGCCCTGAGTACAAAATGTACTCACCCGGGGGCGTGGATGCCGGGCGCGTCGCGCCCGAGTGGGCGCCCGGCGGGACCGTGCCTCGTCGCTACTTCCTCCGGGCCCAGTACAGCGGTCTCCGTTTCGCGTTCATCACAGCGAGAATCCGAACTCCACCGGACCTGACCGTGTAGAGAACCGCGTAGGGGAAGCGACGCACGAGCCGACGGCGAACGTCTCCGTGGACGATCAAACCTGCTTCCGGATACTCGAGGATGGCGTGAAGGGAGCGCTCGACCTCGGCAAGGAATGCCTCGCCGAGACCTGGGCTCTCGAAGTCGTAGTACTGGGCGGCGTCACTCAGTTCACGCCGGGCCAGACGATGGAACGAAACAGGCAGCATGGACCCCCGGCATCACGGACCTCAGTCACCTCAAGCCGCTTCGGGCGTCCCGGAATACCTCGCTTGCAGGATGGGCGCTCGCCGGGTCCGCATCGAGGTCTGCGTCTCTTCGCTCGGCTTCTTCTGCCCACAGTTGCCGGTTCTCCTCGTCGGAGAGGTTCTCCAGGCTTTCCAGCAACTTCCCCGCCAGGCGAGCTCGCGCCTTTGGATCCAACTTCAGGGCTTTTGCCTCGAGTTCCTCGGTACTCATGAACGTCATTCTACACCCAGCGTCTACACCCACAAGCCGCCCAAGCCTGGGCGTTCAGCCGCCACGGGTGCGAGCCAGCAGTCACTCCTCCCCGGCTGATTCAGGTCAGGAGCCGTGAACGGTTACCAGCATGCCACCGGCTGGGTCAGTTCCCCAGATTCGGGATGTCTCTCCGAATGAGTTCCACGAGGTGACTCGGAAAGCCGCTCATGTAGTCCTGTACGATCTTGCCCTGCTGCTCGAATCGGAACTCAGTCAGGCGATCGTGGTCACGGTAGTCATAGTCGTACACCTGCGCGCCGTAACGCAGCTGCTCCTGTAGCGCCAGGAACCATCGGTAGTTTCTCAACCGAGGGTGCTTGCGGTGCTGATACTGCCAAACATGCGTGACTTCGTGAAACAGGACTGGGGTCACGAGTGGTGAGTAGTCCGGCAGCCAGCACTTCTTGGGCACGAAAACCGTATTGTCGATCGTCACCCAACTCCCCGTTTGCGTGAGAGGACCTCCCTTCCTGAGACGGATGAGCCCGTAGTCGACGGAGTCCTCGAAAAGCAACGAACCCAGCAAGTCGATTTCGCCTGGGGTCAGGGGCCGTCGTTTTCCCACGGTGAGATCTTTGCCATCGCGCACGCCCTCCTGGATCGAGCCCCCTGGATCACGGTGGTCGTCGCCTGGGTCACCGTGTCCTGCGGCACCGGGTGGCGACCACCGTGTCGCACCCCGTCCGTTCCCGTCCGCGATTGCCATGCCGGCTGTCGCGAGGACAGGAGAACCCGATGCACCACCGCCCTGACGATCAGCAGCGGCGCGAAGGGCCGCCCGCCTGGATTGGTCGTCAGGCGCCGACATTGCCGAGGGGCGGTCCAAGCCGCCCCGCCCGCCATTCAGAAAGGACTGTCTGGGAGGAGAACCCGTCGAGATCATCCTGCGCGGCATCAGCTTCAAGCAAGGGCACGCCGCTCTCGTCGCCCAGCGCGAGCAACTGAGCAGCGACCCACGCGCGAACATGTCGGGAGTCATCCGAGAGCAACGCCTTGAAAGCACCCTGTCCCACAGGTCCGTACGCGTGCAGTCGACGCCACGCAGCTGCCATGGCCTCGTGAAGGGCGTGATCCCTCGCCGCCGGCTCCGCGAACGTACCCTTCGCAATCGCCGCCTCGCGAAACTGCCGAATGACCTCATCGATTGCCATTGCTCCGTGCGCCAAACTCCCTGCCGATCGGCCGCAGCCACAGGCGGTCGGCTGCAACGGCTTGTTAGACCGGCGTCATTCAGCCCGTCAGCCCGTAGCCTTCTTGGCCTGCTTCTGGGCAATCTCGGCCAATGTCCGTAGTACGTCGTTCACCGATGCTGAGTCCTGGAAGACGCTTGCCACATCGGGATCGAGCACTACGACATTGCTGCCTTCGGCGAATCGCGCCGCGTACTTACCGCGCACGCCGCCTGAGAAGTCGTATTCCTGTCTCATGTCGTCGGAATCCTGCATTTCAGCCTTCATGCGCTCGTCTCTCACTTCGGGTCGCCGACCTCGCGCTGATGGTGCGGATATTGTCGCCCCGTCCGGTATGAACCACAACCAGTAGCTTGTCCTGGTACGTAGATCCCAGGAGAATGAACCGATCTTCCTCATCCGAGTGATCGGGATCGGGGATCGTGACGGAGAGCGGGTCTCCAAAGGCCGTCGCAGCCTCATCGAAGGAGACCCCATGCTTGCGAGCGTTCGCACCGGCCTTCTTCGGATCCCAATCGAAAGCAATGCTTATTGTCTCTCCGCGATCCGCATCATCCGTCTAACGCCATGCCGATCAGCGGCGGCCCGTAGGGCCGGCCGCCTGCATCGGCTTGTTTAGCCGTTCATGCATCTTCGGGAAGTTCCTCAGGCCTCGGAGGCCGAATACTGCCAATGCTCCGCCCATCGCATGCCCCGAACCGACGGTAGTTGGCCCGAGCCTCGGTGAGGCTGAGCGCCCCGTTTGGGCCGCCGCGGACGACGTCCGCGTCGTGGTCGTCCTGGCCATCGTCCTCCCAGGAGCTAGCCTCACAGATCTCGTCCCCTCTCGTTCACCGAGTGTCCTGCAACCACAGCAGGGCCTCATGCTAGCGGCCCCCAACCTCCGAGGTTCCTGTTCTTCGTGCGTACGAGTCTACGCGAGTTCCCCGAAGGCTACAGGACGCCCAGGAGCAGCAGCGCGGCGACCGCGGCGGCCAGTGCAATCCGGTACCAGCCGAAGACCGTCAGGCCGTGCTGCGTGATCCACGCGACGAGCCACTTGACGGCGAGCGCCGCGGAGACGGTCGCGGTCAGGAAACCGACGACGAGCGGCGCCGCGCCGAACGCCTCGAGCATCGCCGCGCCGCGGTCCAGCGCCTCGTAGGCCGTCGCCGCGCCCAGCGTCACGAGGCCCAGCAGGAACGAGAACTCGAGAGCGGCGGAAAGCGAGAGGCCCACGAGCACGCCTCCCACGATCGTCACGAGGCTGCGGCTCGTGCCGGGCCAGAGCGCGAGGCACTGCGCGAGCCCGATGAGGAGCGCCATGCGCGGGGTGAGCGAGGCCAGGGTCGCGGTCGGCGCGCGGTCGCCGGAGCGAAAGCGCGCGGCGAGCAGGATCGCGACGCCGCCGACGAACCAGGCGGCCACCACGGGCCAGAGCCCGAAGAGGTGCTCCTGGATGGTGTCGTGGAAAGCGAGGCCGACGACGGCCGCGGGCACGAACGCCGTGACGACGGCGAAGGCCAGGCGCTTGCCCTCCGGGTCGCGCCCGAGGAGGCCGCGGGTCATCGAGCCGACGCGCTGCCGGTAGAGGAGCAGCACCGCGGCGATGGCGCCCGCCTGGATGCAGATCGCAAAACCGTTCGCCTCGGCCGACGCCGGGATGCCGAGCGCCCGCTGGGCCAGGATCAGGTGGCCGGTCGACGAGATGGGCAGGTACTCGGTGATGCCCTCGACGACGCCGAGCACGGCAGCCTCGAGGACGCCGAGGGCCGACGCGGTCGCCTCCCCCGCTGCCCCGCCGAGCAGGACGACGCAGGCGGCGCCGATCAGCAGGATCCGGATGCGACGGGGCACGATGAGCTCCTGGCTCCTGGGGTTCGCGGACGCAGGCAGCGCGGGGAATCCGTGGGGCGTGGATTCTCGATCTTGGTGGGTGTGGGTTGCGGGGAAACCCGAGAAATCGGTCGGGTGTGGATTTCTTGTTTCAGGTTCCCGTCACGTGCACGAGCACGGTGCGGCGGTGCGGCCGCGCGCGGTGCTCCGCGAGGAAGATCCCCTGCCAGGTCCCGAGGGCCAGGCGGCCGTCCGTCACCGGGATCGTCTCGCTGGTCTTCGTCACGGCGGCGCGGAGGTGGCTCGGCATGTCGTCGGGGCCCTCCGCGGTGTGGGTGTAGTGGGGGTCGTGCTCGGGCGCGAGCCGCTCGAGCCACGCCTCGAGGTCGGCCCTCGCGCTCGGGTCCGCGTTCTCCTGGATGACGAGACTGCACGAGGTGTGGCGGCAGAACACGACGCAGAGCCCGGTCCGGACGCCCGACGCGGCGACCGACCGCGCCACGAGGTCGGTGATCTCGACCAGCCCCCGCCCGGGGGTGCGGACCTGGAGGGCGTCCTGATGCTGCTTCATGGACCCTGGATACCACCCCGGGGGGACCCGACCGCACAACGTGCAGTACCCTCGCGGCCCGGAGGACCCCGTGATGGCCGAGGCGAAGAAGCGCGAGATCGTGGCGGGGCGGAAGGCACCGGCCTTTCGCCTGCAAGACCAGGACGAGGCGTGGGTTCAGGCCAAGGACCTCGCCGGCGAGGCCTACGTCCTCTACTTCTACCCCAAGGCGAGCACGCCCGGTTGCACGACGGAGACGTGCGACTTCGAATGCGCACTGCCGGACTTCGAGGGACTCGGCGTACGGGTGCTGGGCGCGAGCCCCGACGCGCCCGCCCGGCAGAAGAAGTTCGCCTCGAAGCACGGGATCTCCTTCCCGCTGCTCTGCGACACGGAGCAGAAGCTCGCGAGCGCCTACGGTGTCTGGCAGGAGAAGAAGCTCTACGGGAAGACGTTCATGGGCATCGTGAGGAGCACGTTCCTGGTGGACGCAGACGGGAAGATCGCCCGCGTCTGGCGCAAGGTGAAGGTGAAGGGCCACGTGGACGAGGTGCGCGCGGCCGCCGAGGAGCTCGCGTGACGACGCTCGCCTCCCTCACGTGGTTCCTCTCCCAAGCGACGGAGGATCCCGTCTACTACGTGAGCTGGGTCGTCACGGTGCTCGTGAGCGTGGTGCTCCACGAGCTCGGCCACGGGTTCGCCGCCCTCTCCCAGGGCGACGACACGCCGCGGACGTCGGGCCACATGACCCTCTCGCCGCTGGTCCACATGGGACCGCTCTCCCTCGTGCTGCTCTTCGTGATCGGGCTGGCCTGGGGGCAGATGCCGGTGAACCCCGCGCGGTTTCGGAGCCGCCACGGCGACGCGATCGTCTCCTTCGCCGGCCCGGCCGTGAACCTGGTCCTCGCCTTCCTCGGCCTCACGGTCTTGGGGCTCTGGCTCCGCTTCGCCGTGCCCGCAGGCCACGGCATCCCCCCGAACGCGTTCACCTTCCTCTGGGTCTTCGGCACCGCGAACCTGGTCCTCTGCCTGCTGAACCTGATCCCGGTCCCGCCGCTCGACGGCTCGCGGGTCCTCGCCAGCTTCTCCCCGCCCTACCGGAAGCTCACGACCGACCCGAACAACCAGGGGCTCTTCTTCGTCGCCTTCCTCGGGATCTTCCTCGGCGCGCAGTACCTGTTCCGGGCCGCGGACGAGATCGCGAGCGCGTGGATCACCGTTCTCGCAGGCTGAGGCCTCGCGGGATGAGGCCGCGCGGGATGAGGCCTCGTCGGAAGAGGCGCGGCGGCGGGCGCGGGGTACCTTCGTGCGCGTGAAGACCCGTCCGCTCCCTCTCGAGCTCGAGGCGCCCTGACGTGGTGGGCCTCCTCGCCTGGGTGGGTCTGCTGCTCCTCGCCCTGCTCGCGGGCGGCGTCGTCATGGTGCTCGAGCTGGCCGCGCCCCGGCTGGCCGCCCCGTACGTGGGCACCACGGCGCTCACCTGGACGGTCGTGATCGGTACCTTCCTGCTCGGGCTCGCCGCGGGCAACACCCTTGGCGGCCGACTGGCCGACCGCGCGCGACGCGCGACGCTGCCGCTCCTGCTCCTGCTGTCCGCGGCCGCGGCCTGGCTCACGCCCCCGCTCCACGACGCGGCGATGGCCCTCACCCGGGGCTGGGTACACGGTCTCCGGGTCGCGATCGGCATCCCGCTCGCGTTCCTGCCTCTCGCGCTGCTGCTCGGCACCCTCACGCCCGTGCTCGCCCGCGACCTGCTCGGCATGGACCGGCGCGCGCGCCCCGGCCGCCGCCTCGGCGCCGTCGCGGCGGCGGGGGCGGCGGGCAGCGTGGCGGGCACGCTCCTCGCCGGGTTCGTGCTCGTGCCGGCGATGGGCACGCGGGCCCTCTTCGCCGCCGCGGCCGCCCTGCTCGCCGCGTCGGCCGTCGTGAGCCTGCCCCTCGCCCTGCTGACCGCGCAACGGCGACCCGCGCCGCGGGTGCGCGACGCGGCGCCGCCGCCCCGCGGGTGGACCGCGCTGGCCGTCCTCGCGGGCGCCGCGATCCTGGGCGTCGAGATCGCGGCCGGCCGCATGGTGAGCGACCACCTGGGGGCCTCGATCTACGCGTGGACGTCGGTCATCGGCGTCGTACTCACCGGGTTGACGGTCGGCGCGTGGATCGGCGGCTTCCTCGCCGACCGCTACGCCGCCCGCCCGCTCCTCCGGCTGCTGTTCCTCCTGGCCTCCCTGACGGTCGTCTACTCGCTGTGGGGCGGCGCGATCCTGAAGGCGGCCGAGAAGATGGCCGAGGAAGAGGCCTGGGAGTGGGGCTGGACGACGCTGGGGGCCACGACCCTGGCCTTCCTCCTGCCCTCGATCGCCCTCGGCTCGCTCTCGCCGGTGGTGATTCGCGCCGCGCTCGCCGACCCGCGAGGCGACGGGCGCACGGTCGGGCGCCTCTACGCGGCGGGCACGCTCGGCGCCGTCGTGGCCACGCTCCTCGTCGGCTACTGGGTCCTGCCGTGGCTCGGCTACGAGCGGGTGCTCGTGCTCGTGGCCTTCCTCCTGGCGGCGGCCTCGGGCCTGCTCCGCGGGCGCCAGCCCTATGCGTGGCACGTCCTGCTCGTGCTGCTCGCGCTCCTCATCCACTCCGACCTCGGTCCGGCGCCCGAGGTCGGGCGCTGGCTGAGGCTGCGCGACGAGTACCCCCCGAGCGCCCGAACCGACAGCCGCTACTTCCGCATTCGCGTCCGGCCGGACGACGACCGCTGGGTGCGCCTCGAGGAGGAGCCCCAGACCCGGGAGATCTTCGACCAGCCCCTCCTCGACGCCGCGTGGTGGGACGCCGATCGCGGCCGGTTGGGGTGGGACCTGAAACGGGGGGAGATGACGATTCCCCAGCAGGCACTGCTGAGGATCGCCATGCGCAACTCCGGCGATCGACGACAGGTCGGCCGGCTGCGGCTCCTCACGAAGCACGGCCACGTCTACCTGCAGCTGGATCGCCTCATCCACGGGTACGTGGACCTGCAGGATCCCCTGTGGCTCGGCTACGAGTACGAGCACCTCTACGCGGCCGTCGTCGAACAGGCCTGGCCCGTGGACCGCCCCGCCCGGTGCCTCTTCATCGGCGGCGGCGCGTTCGCCTTCCAGCGCCACCTCCTGGCCCGGCACGGGGACGACATCTCGTGCATCACGGCGGAGATCGACCCGGAGGTGACGCGAACGGCCTACGAGCACCTCGCGCTCGAGCGCGACCCCCGGCACCTCATCGTCCACGACGACGCGCGGACGTTCGTCGAGGGCCTCGACCCGGAGGAGGCGCGCTTCGACTTCGTCTTCGGCGACGCCTTCAACGACCTCGCCGTGCCCTTCCACCTGACGACCCGCGAGTTCGCCGAGGCGCTCGAAGCGCGCATGACGAAGGACGGGGTCTACCTGCTGAACGTGATCGACACGTACGACTCGGGCCTCTTCCTGGGCGCCATGCTCGGAACGCTCCAGTCCGTGTTCGACCACGTGACCATGCTCTCGATCTCGCCGCGTACCGACTCGTGCCGCGACACGTTCGTCCTCGTGGCCTCGAATCGCCGGCTCGACGTGAACACCCTGACGCTCGGCCCGGGCGAGTTCCAGGCGGTCATCGTCTACGACGGATTCGAGATGCGCGAGCTGAAGGGACGCGTGGACGGCCTCGTCCTGACGGACGACCGGGCGCCCGTGGAGAACCTGCTCGCGCCCGTCGTACGGGAACGGTCGAAATAGGCCGCCGGCACGCCGCCCGGCAGACCCTTCCGGCAGACCCCTCCGGCAGGCATAGAGTGGCCGCCGACGTGCCGCGATTCGACCAACTCCCCGACCTGCCGCCCCCCGCGCCGTTCCTCCTGGCCGCCCTCGTCCTGACCTTCTGGCTCGCGATGCGCGTCCAGATCCTGAGGCGGCGCCAGGCGCGCAGGGGACCCGGCGACGGACCCGTCCCGGCCTGGGGGTGGCTCAGGGCCCTCGCCGCGCAGCCGTGGATCCTGCCCGCGCTGGCCGCCTTGGCCGCGCTGCTCGCGGCGGCGACCGCGGCGTCTTTCCTGTTCCCGTAGGCCGGTTCCGGCAGGCCTACTCCAGCAGGCGGGCCGACACGACCAGGAAGTCGGCGCTCGTGAGCATGCCGATGAGCTTGCCGTCCCGCACCACGGGCAGGCAGGACAGCTTCTCCTCGCGCAGGATGCGGATGGCCTCGAGCGTGCGCGTGCTCGCGGAGACGGTGCGCACGTCGCGGCGCATGATGTCGCCGATGTGGACGTCGCCGACGGTCTTCCCGGCCTTCAGCGCCTCGAGCAGCTCCGACAACGTGACGAGCCCGACGAGCTCGCCCTCGGCGTTCTCCACCGGGATGTGGCGGATGCCCTCCCACCGCATCATCGCCTCGGCGAGCCGCACGGCATCCTCTTCCTGCACGGTCTTGAGGTCGCGGTGCATCACCTGGCCGACCGTCTCGTAGGCGGCGCGCCGGCTCTGACGCTCGGGCTTCGCGGCCGGCTTCCAGCTGTGCACCGGACGCGTCGTGCGCTGCCGGAGGACGTAGTCGCGGGTGATCCCCTGCAGCGCCTCGTCGCGCGGCACGAGCGCGTGGAGCCGGTTGAAGCCCTCGAGGAGCCAGCGCGAGCCCGTCTGGCCCGAGGCGACGCGCCCCGCGAGGATGTCGAGGTAGCGGTTGGCGTCGTCCGCGGCGATGCCGGCCGTTTCCAGACCCTTCGCGGCCAACGGAAGCAGCTGGAGGACGAGCTCGTCCGCAGGCCGCGTCCGGCCGTCGAGCCAGTGCAGCGCGGCACGGAGCCCCGTCGACGCCGCGTTGAAGAAGTTCGCCTGGCAGTCGTGGAACGGCATCTTCTTGCCGACGTCGCCGAACTCCTCGACGAGGCCCAGGGTGAGCCCGAACAGGAAGGAGAGATTCGCGAGACCGTCGAGCACCGTCGGCCCGGCAGGAAGGGGGCGGTTCTCGATGCGCAGCGTGGGACGCCCCTCGAACACGCCGTAGACGGGCCGGTTCCAGCGGTAGACCGTGCCGTTGTGCATGGCCAGCGCCTTCAGGCTCGGGATCTCGCCCCGCGCGAGGACTTCGGCGGGCCACGGCTCGTCGTCGTCCAGCGGCAGGATCACGCGGAAGTGGGTGATGTCGTCGCGGACGAGCTCGAGCACCGACTCCTTGACCCACCGATCCCCGAAGAAGACGCGCTCCCGGCTACCCCGCGCCTGGTGGTGGTCGGATCGCATGTCCACCGACTGCCGAAACAGCGCGATCCGCGTCTCCTCCCACAGACGGAGTCCCAGCAGCAGCGGCGAGTTTCCGGCCGCCGCCAGCACGACGCCGCTCGCGAGCTGCATCGCGTTGTACATCGGCGCGAACTCGTCGGGGTCGACCTGCATGTGGAGCTGGAACGAGGTGTTGAACGACTCCAGCATCAGGTTGTCGTGCGTCGCGTGGAGCGTGTCCGTGCCGCGGATCTGGATCCGGAAGTCGCCGCCGCGGAGCGCCCGCATGGTGCGGTTGATCTCGGCGTAGCGCGGCAGGGGCGTCATCCAGTCGAGGCCGAGGTGCTCCCACCCCAGCGTCGGCAGGATGCCGATGGCGACGGCGTCGACGCCGTGGTGCTGGGCGGCCCGTTGCACGGCCGCCAGGTGCTTTCTCAATTCCCGTTCGAGCCGGGTCAGGCAGTCGCCCTCGAAGAGCAGGGGTTCCAGGGCGACCTCGACGTTGAACCGGGCCAGCTCGGGCTGGTAGAGGGTCCCGGGCCCGCCGAGACTCTTCAGGACCTCCATGGCGCGGCCCACGGGGCGGCCGTGCTCGTCGATCAGGAAGAGCTCCTGCTCCAGGCCGATCCGGCGCACGCCGGTCTCGAAGCGCTCCTCGGCGAGCAGCTGCTCGAACGCGTCGGCGTCCGCGAGCAGGCGCTCCTCGAAGCGTCGAAGCTCTTCCGGCGTGTGCCCGACGTGGATGTCCTTCCGACCCATGGGCCGGATGGTAGCGGGAAGGCGAGAGAGAGACTACCGGCCGGCGGCTTCCGCGAGCCTCTCCCTCACGTCCGCACCGGCGTCCCAGGCGTCGTAGGCCCTCGTCACGGCGGCCACCAGGGCCTTTCGCGCCGCGGCGGGGTCCTGCGGCACGCGCTCCGAGGTGTTCACCACGTGCCCCGCCGCGAGCACGCGCTTCACGACCGTGGCGTCGAGCGACCGGGGGTCTCCCTGGGCCGGCAGCGAGGCCCGGGCGTCGACGAGCGCGGTGAGCGTCGGCACGGCACGCTGCCAGTCCGAGAAGTCCATCTTCCCCCCCGTGACCCGGTCCTCGTAGTACTGCGTCCACGCCTCGATCGCGCGCTGGAGGGCAGCACCGGCCTCGGCGTCGGCGAGCGCGGCCAGCGCGCGCGCCGCCTCGACGGCCACGCGCGCCTGGTCGCGCTCCGCCTCGGCCACGACCGCCTTGCGCAGGCTCCTGCACGCCGCCTCGTCTCCGAGTGCGCCGAGCGCGCGGGCAGCCCAGGCCCGGGCATCGTGCGAGATGCGCTTGTCCTTCAGCACCTTGACGACGGCGCCCACCGCGCCCTCCGGCTTCGCCTCCGCGAGCCGTCCGGCGGCGATCGCCGCGCGGCCGCCTCCGAGCCGCAGGTGGTCGACCCAGTCATCGAGCGTCTCGACGTCTCCCCGCAGCGCGGCCCCCGGATCGCCGAGATACCGCTTCTCCTCCTTCGTCGTCTTGCCGGTGGCGAGCGAGGACCGCGGCCACACGTCCTTGTGCCGCGGATCGTGGCGCCGGCGCGGCCCGAAGAACGCGAACAGCTCGTGCCGGATGGACTCGGGGAAGGCGTGCCCCTTCCCGGGGAGCTCGGTGTAGACGAAGTCGAGGCCCGAACCCTGGAGCCGCTTCGCTGCCGTGCGGTCGGACTGCACGGACACGTAGTCGTCGTCGGAGTGGTAGATGAAGATCGGCGTCTTCGTCGACACGAGCTCCGAGATGCCGCCGCCCCCCCCACCGGCCATGGGCGAGATCGCGGCGAGGTCCTCCGCCATCTTCGGTCCGAGATACCAGGTGCCGAAGCCGCCCATCGAGTGCCCCGTCATGTACACGCGGTCGAGATCGACGTTGAAGAGGTGCTTCAGCTCCTCGAGGAGCGCCCGCACCATCTCCTCGTTGCCGGTGGCGGCCCACGACGCCCTCAGCGCGTTCGGACACGCCACCAGGTAGCCGTGCCGCTCGGCGAGGTCGCGGTAGAAGTTCATCGCGCTGTCGCCGCTGCCGACGACTTCGTCGCCCTTCTTGCCGTCCCTGCCGCCACCGTGCAGACCGAGGATCAGCGGCCACGGCACCGTGGGGTCGTAGGCCCGGGGCACGTAGAGCGTGTACACGGCGCCGGGGAAGAGGTCGGAGCCCCACGACAAGGGGCGGTCCACCGTCAACCCCGTCGGCTGACCGGCGCTTCGCCGCATCCGTTCCAGCGCTTCGGGCCGCGCGTCGAAGCCGGCCTTCTTCAGCGCCGCGGCCTGGCGCGTTCGCTCCTCGGCGTCCTCCGTGGCGACGTAGGTCTTGAGGGCCTCCCTCAGCTCGGGGTCGAGGTGGACGTTCCCCTTCCTGACGGACTTCCACTTCGACGCCCCGCCCAGCCGCGCGAGCGCGCCCGCGTCGTCGGGGTTCTCGGCGATCGCCAGCGCGAGGCACATGCGGGCGTGCGCCTTCAGCTTCTCGGCCTTCGCGTAGGCGGCGATGTCCAGGAGGGCCTGGCCGTCGCCCTCCGTGCGCGCGGCGAGCCGCCGAAACACCTCCACGTGCGGGTGCGGCTCGATCTCGACGCGCTTGACCTTCTTCGCGGGCAGTCGAACGACCTCGTAGACCATCTCCGGGTTGCGCGACCAGTACGGGTTGAAGACGACCTCGTCGTCGGTCTGCCGGACCAGCGCGCCGCGCACGGGACGGCCCGAACGGGGTACGAGCCGGTCCGCGAACGCCGGCGGCAGGGCCGGTCCCGTGAGGCACGGTCCCGCGAGGCACGAGGTCAGCACGGCGAGACGGACCATCCGGCGAATCACGCCGCCATTCTAGGGAGTGCGGGCTCGGCTTGGCGGTTCTCGATCCCCGTGCCCACCGTATGCTTCCCCCTCCATACCGAATTCCAACCGAGGGGGGTCCATGCGCGTCCTTCGTCCGCTGGTGCTGCCCGTCCTCCTCCTGCTCCTCCTCCTCGCGGCCCCGCCCGCGCCGGCGGAGGAGGCGGCGGAACGTCTCGGCGACTTCCAGGCCGTGATCGAGACGGCCAAACGCCGCGTCTACCCGGCCCTGGTGTTCGTGAAGCCCGTCCAGGAGGACCTCAGCGAGGGCGAGTCCCGCCGCGTGGAGGTCCTCGGGAGCGGCGTCATCTTCACGCCCGACGGGTACGTGGTGACCAACCACCACGTCGCGGAGAAGGCCCGCGAGATCCGGTGCGTCCTCGGGGACCGGCGCCAGGTGGACGCCGAGGTCGTGGGGCTCGACAAGGTCACCGACCTCGCCGTGCTGAAGCTGGACGTCCCCGAGGGCGAGGTCCTCCCCCACGCGACGTTCGGTGACGGCAATCTGGTCGAGGAGGGCCAGTTCGTGCTGGCCCTGGGCTCGCCGTACGGATTCGAGCGCTCCCTGTCGCTGGGGATCGTGTCCAACGCCCGCCGCCACCTCGACTCCGCCCAGCACCCCTACAACAACTGGATCCAGACCGACGCCGCCATCAACCCGGGCAACTCCGGCGGCCCGCTCGTGAACACGCGCGGCGAGGTCATCGGCATCAACACCCTCGCGCTCCGCCAGGCCAACAGCCTCGGCTTCGCGATCCCGGTCGACGTGGTGAAACGCGTCGTGAAGCGGCTGCTCGAGGACGGGCGCGTCCAGCGCTCCCGTCACGGCCTGACGCTTCGCGCACTCGTCGACTACTCGCAGAACACGATCTTCGAGGGCAAGGAGGGCGTGATCGTCGACGACGTGGCAGCCGCCAGCCCCGCCCAGGCCGCCGGGTTCCGCAAGGGCGACCGCATCCTCCAGGTCGACGGCCAACCGGTCCGAGGGCGCTACATGGAGGACCTCCCCGAGATCCGGTGGCTGCTCGCGGACCTCGCGTCCCAGACATCGGTGCCCGTCACGCTGAAGCGAGGGGGCGAGACCCTCGTGCTCGAGCTCGTACCGGAGCAGGACGACGACCTCGACGACGAGGGGCTCGAGTGCGACCGCTGGGACGCGACCTTCCAGCGCATCACCCTGCAGGAGACGCCCGAGCTCCACTTCTGGCACCCCGCAGCCGGCATCTACGTGCTCGGCGTGAGCTATCCCGGCAACGCCGCGTCCTCGGGACTCAGACCGCAAGACGTCGTCCTCCGCGTCGACGGCGAGGAGGTAGGAACCCTCGAGGACATGAAGAAGATCTACGAACGCGTCCTCGAGGAGGAGCGCGAGAAGAAGCACGTCCTGTTCGAGGTGCTGCGCCGCGGCTACCGCCAGTTCGTGGCGCTCGACTACGGTCCCGACTACGACCAGGAGAAGAAGTAGGATGGCCGCCACACGCACACTCGTCCCCTCGGCGCTTCTCCTCCTCCTGCTCGTCGTCGCCCAGCCGGTGCGGGCCGACGAGGCCGACGGCGGGCTGCGGGCGATGGAGACCGCCTCCCGGCACGCCGTGCAGGTGGCCTTTCGCTTCCAGAAGGACCTCGACCGCGAGGAGCGCGGCGCCGTGCCGCCGAACCCGCGCGGGCTCGCCGAGCGCTACCGCTTCCAGCGGAGCCGCTGGATCGTGCCGGGCTTCGTCCTGGGCGACCGGCGCACGGTCCTCGTCTCCGACCCCTGGATCACGCGCGGGGCGATCGAGTCGATCACCGTGAGGACGCGCGACGGCGTCGAGTTTCCCGGACGCCTCGACGCCTTCCTCGCCGAGGTGGGCGGCGCGATCGTGCGCACAGAGAGCGACCTCCCGGTCGAGCCGCTGACGTTCGACACGTCGTCGTCGGCCCCCCCCCGCTACGCGGCCTCCGTGGCCGAGAGCGACGGAGTGGCCGCGGCGTGGGTGGAGGATCTCGACCGCATGCGCAACCGCCCCTGGTCCGAGAAGTGCGGCCCCGTCGGCGTCGGCACGCCGGAGAGCCCCTTCGGCGGTCTCGATCCGAACGAGGACGCAGGATCGCGGACCGTGGACCTCGTGACCGATGCCGCCGGCACACCGCTCGGATTCCGCTTCGGATCGTCGCTCGACGCCGGCGGGTGGTGGCGGGGCCCGCGCGTGCTGGCCTCCCGCACCGTCCCCTTCGACGCGCTGCGCGCGCTCGAGGACGCCCGCCCGTCTCCCCTGCACCGGATCACCGTGACGTTTCGCACCCTCTCGCGCCACGACCGCGACCGCGACCCGTTCCGTTTCGGCGGCCGCGGCACGGCCGAGGAGGAGTACTGGGGCCTCGCCGTGACGCCGACGTCCCTGGTGGTGCCCCGGGAGCTCGAGGAGGAGAAGGTGCGTCGCATCCTCTCGATCCGACTCGACGACGTCGAGACGGAGGATGTCGAGGGAGAGGGCGTCGAGGCCTCCTACGCCGGGAAGGTCGAGGGATACCAGGCGTTCGTCATCCACGTGCAGGGTGTCGACCTCGAGACCCTCCCGGCCGAGGCGCCCAAGTCCCCGGAGACCGGCGGCGCCCTGCTCGTGCACCGCATCGCGCACCGCGGCGGAGCACGCCGCGACCAGGTCGACGTCGACCGCGTGACGGGCTGGTTCCGCGGCTACGGCGACCGAAGCTTTCTCGCGACCGAGCGGAAGGTCGGCATCGGCGCCGTGCTCCGGGACCTGGACGGGCGCGTGCTGGGCTTCTCGACGCGCCTCGACCCGGTCGACAAGGAACGGCGGCTCGGTGACTCGAGGCGACCGAGTCGCCGCAACACGCCGTTCAAGGTCGTCGCGGTTCTCTTCCACGAAGTCGGGCTGCCCGCGACGCTCGCCGAAGGTCTCGACACGCGCATCATGCCGCAGGAGGAGCAGGCTGCCAGGCGTCTGCCGTGGCTCGGCGTGGAGTACGACGGCCTCGACGAGGGGCTCGCCGAACTCCTGGACGTCTCCGGCCCGACGCGCGACGGCCGACGCGGTCTCGTCGTGACCGTCGTCTACGACTCCAGCCCCGCAGCGCGGGCGGGTCTGGAGCCCGACGACGTCCTCCTCTCCGCGCAGCGCACGTCCGCGCCGGGCGGTCCGACCGTGGACCTCCGCGACACCGGCAGCACGGGAGGCTTCTACTTCCCGGGGATGTTCGGCGGCGGCGGCGGCCCTCCCTCGTGGCACAGCAGGACGACCGCGCTCGTCACACTCCTGAGGGACTGGGGCATCGGCACCAGGTGGGAGCTCGTCTGGCTCCACGACGGAGAAGAGCGGGGCGCGGAGCTCACGGTGGAGCAGGCGCCTCCGGACTTCCGCAGCGCACCCCGCCACTTCGACGAGGGCGCGGGCCTCGAGGTGCGGGACCTCACCTACGAGGTGCGGCGGTTGCTCCGCCTGGGTCCGGACGCGCAGGGCGTCGTCGTCGCTCGCATCGAGCCCGGCTCCCCCGCCGCCCAGGCGCGGATCCAGGCCAACGAGCTGATCCTCGAGCTCGACGGGCAGGCCATCGCCTCGGCCGAGGCCTTCCGCGAGATGCTCGAGGCCGCGCGCGAGGCGTCGCAGCCGCAGGTCCGGCTCGTCGTGCAGCGGCTGGGCAAGACGCGCATCGTGGACCTCGGCACCGAGGCCGCCGAGGCGGAGGACGCCGAGACGGAGGATGGCACGTCCGAGGAACGGGGAGAAGACGCGGAATGACCCGGGAGCGCCCGCCCCTCCTGCTGCGTTTTGCCGTCGTCGTCGG
>JAUXCH010000541.1 GCA_030618975.1 Planctomycetia bacterium | reverse complement strand
GTGGCGCTCCGCTGATCCTTTCTCACGTGCTGCTCCTGGTGCCACGCGCGGGGAAGGTCGACCACCTCACCGCGCTGGGGCGCGCCGGAGGCGTCGACGAGGACCACCGTCACGGTGCCACCCGGGACCAGGGCCAGGTCGAGACGAGGCGTGGGCACGCCGGAGCGAACCGTCACGGACGTTTCCGTTGCCGTGACGAACCGGCCGACGCGCGCCGCGATCTCGTACTCCCCCGGCGGAAGCCCACGTTCGAAGGTGAAGACGTCTCCGTTTCGCTGCAAGCTCGCACTCGTCGTCAAGCGGCCCTCGGACACGCCGGCGATGAAGACACGCCCCTGGGGCAGGTCCTCGTCACCCCAGCCGCCCGAGAACGTTCCGCGCAGCAAGCCGTGCTCCGTGAGTCGCAGCTCGACGTCTCGGCTGCCCGCGGACACCGTCCGGGACTCGACCTGGCCGCGAGTGTCGGACGCACTGAGGGCGTAGCCGCCGGGTTCGAGATCGTCGATCTCGAAGGACCCGTCGGAGCCCGTCTTGACCCATCCCCATCGCCGTCCGAACGTCGACGGCTGGGCTTTGACCTCCAGCTCCGGCACGGGCCGTCCCTCGGCGTCGAGCACGACACCGTGGATCGACGGCCCACGCTCGGGTGCTCGCAGGTCGTTCACCTCGATCGTCCGGTTTGCCGCGACCGTCACCTCGATCTCGTTCTCGTGCCGCGAGCCCCGGCGGCAGAAGAGCGTCCAGGCGCCCACGGGAATCTCCTCGAGGCGGAAGCGCCCGTCCGTACCGACGGGGACCTGGTGCGTCGGCGTGTCGTCGACCGTCTGCTCCCCGTCCCCTACCGGGATGACCTTCGTTCGCGCGACCCCGCGGGCGACGACCCAGGACCCGGCGTGGTCCCCCTCGGACCCCGCGACGCTTCCGTGGATCGTCCCGGTCTCGGGGGGCGCCGTCGGCGTCGGTCGCTCCTCCACGTCGATGCTCTTCGTCTGCCCGGGATTCGTCTTGAATACCTGCGTGTGGCGCGCGGGCGGAGCCGACTCCACCTCGACGGGGACCTCGAGCTCCCACGTGCCGGCGACGGGGTCGACCCGGACCGGCTCGGTCTCCCAGCCGTCCCCCTTCAAGGCGTACTCGTAGGCCTTCGCGCCGTGGATGAGGTCGTACACGACCATCCCGCTCGCGACGGATCCCCCCGCGCCGCCCCAGCCGCCCTGCCCGGGCTCGCGGAACCAGACCATGACCCAGGATCCGGAGGGCGGCACCTCGCCCTCCAGGACGAAGCGCAGGCGCACGCTGCGCCTGAGGGTGATGGTGACGTCTTCGTCCAGGACCGTGAACTTCCCTGTCCAGAGCCGGTAGCGGGGGGATGTCACGTGCAGCGTGATCTTCGACGCCGGTAGACCGGCGATTCGGAAGCGGCCCTCGGTGTCCGCGGTCCCTGACTGCCCGGCGCCCTCGCCGTAGGTCGAGAGAGCGGCGAAGGGCACCGGCCGGCCGTCGGGACCCAGGACCCGTCCCTTCAGGACCCGGCCGGCCGGCATCCGGATCTCGACGCCCTGCACGGGCCGACCGGGCGAAACGTCGACCTCGACCTTCGCCGGTCGCCCGTTCTGCGCCCCCCCGGCGAACGCTTGCAGGGAGTACCGACCTCGCGGCAGGCCGAGGAGGCGAAACGTCCCCTCGGCTCCGAGTCCGTGCGGCCCCCCGGCGCCCAAGGCGGCGAGTGCGGCGCCCGCGCGTGCCACGTCCTCGCCTCCGACCGGCACGACGCGGAGCCACGCGCCCTCGGCCGACTCTCCCGACTCGAGGATCACCCTGCCTGCGACGGGTGCCGGCCGCCCCAGCGTCAGCGTGATCTCGTCGTCGGGCTCGGGTCGTACCACCACGGCCGGCGTCGCGTCGCCCGCCCGTGCCACGAGCACGCCGACGGGGTCGCCCGGCTTCGTCCGGCAGGAGAGGTGGAATCGCCCGTCCGTGTCGGTGCGCGTGCGGGCGTCGTTCGCGAGGACCTCCGCCCCAGCGACGGGCACGCCGTCCGGGTCGAGGACGACGCCGTGCAGATCGTGCCGGTCCAGGGGCTCCAGGACGATCTCGGCCCGTGCGCTGCCGTCGGCGAACGCGAGCCGCACCGTGCGCGGCTGGTGGCCGTCGGCGGTCCCCGTGATCTCGTCGATTTCGCGCGTTGCCTGGTAGCGGAAGCGGCCCTCGCGGTCCGTCTTCGGTACCGGGCCGTACCGCTCGTAGCTGGTCAGGGAGGCGCCGGCGACGGGTGCTCCGGACTTTGCGTCCGTGACCCGCCCCTCGATCCAGTACCCGGGTCGTAGCACCAACTCGACCTCGGCGTGCCCCTCCGCGTCGAACCCGGGAATCCAGACCGACGCTGCGAGGAAGCCGGGTGCCCACGCCCCGACCCACGACTGCGACCCCGTCACGAAGGGAACGGAGAATCGGCCCGTGTGGTCGGAACGCCCCGCACTGGAGGGCTGTGTTCCGTACAAGGCAGTGACGCTCACGAGCGCGTTCGCCACGGGGTTCCCCTCGAGGTCGCGGATCGTCCCCTCGACCAGGGCGTTCGTGCGGCGAAGCACGAGCACGACGGGCGCGCTTCCCCCCCTCCAGTACGCCGCGTCCGACACGTACCCGTCCGCGGCGGCGCGCACCCGATCGGCGGGTTCTCGCGGCGCGAACGAGAACTGCCCTTGGGCGTCGGACGTGGCGTGGTGCGCGTCCAGGTGCATGGAGGCGACCCACCGCGGCGCCTGCGTCGATCCCACCCAGATGCGCGCGCCTCGGACCGGACGGCCGTCGAAGTCCACGACGCGCCCGCGGACGACGCCGTACGGCGTGGCCTCGGGGACCGGGTCGGATGCGTTTCTCGCGGCGCCCTCGAGGCGCGGACCCGCGTCCTGGGAGGCGGTTCCCTCCCCGCCGTCCGCCGGCAGGACCGCGATGGGCTCGGACGTGTGTTCCTGTTCGCGATCGGGGAGGAGACCCAGCAGGTCGCCCGCCCACCACCCGGCGAGCAGGACGAACGCCGCGCACGCAGTCACGATCAGCAGCTTCTTCATGGCGATCCACCCCAGCACCGTGGCGCCGGCGGCCCCCGCCCCGCGGAGCCCTTCCGCGGGCAGGAGGCCGAGGGCCCAGGCGCGCCAGTCCTTCGTCTCGTCCTCGTCGAGTGCGGCCCGCAGCCGCACCAGGGCCCGCTTCACGCGCGTGCGCACCGTCTCGACGGGCAGCGAGAGGCGCGCGGCAATCACCCGGGGCGGGAGGTCCTCGTAGTAGCGCAGCACCAGGACCTCGCGATCCCCGTCGGGCAGCGCGAGGACCGCATGGACGACCCGCTGCCGAAGCGCTTCGCGCTCGAGGATCTCGGCGGGGGTCGGCGCCTTGCCGGGCGCCGTGTCCCGGAGGAAGGCCGCCTCGACCTGCGGCCGCCTCGCCTCCCGCTGCCGCAGGCGCAACGCCGTGTTGCGGGCGATCGTGGCCAGCCAGCCGCGCGTGGACCGCACGGGGTCCAGGGGACGGCCCAGGGCCTTCCGATAGGTCTCCTGAACCACGTCCTCCGCGAGGTCGTCGCGCCCCAGGAGCCCGCGGGCGAGGCCTCGCAGGAAGTCCCGGTGGACCAGCAGGGCTTCGATGGTGGGCGGCACGGCGTTCATGGTTCCACAGGAGTAGATCCACGCGCACCCGAAATCGGTTCAGGGCGTACGCGATCCCGCGGATCGGGGTTCCGGCGGGTCTCCGGGGGGTGGTCGCGAGGAGCGCCCCTACCCTGTCGCGCAGCGAGCCCTCCTCACGTTCGGAGCAGATCCCTGAGAACCTCCTCCTTCGACCTGTTGCGACTGCGCCCGGTCCGGGCCGTGGTGCTCTGGGCCGGCTTTCCGTACGTGTTCCAGGGCGCCCTGCTGGCCGGGTTCGTCGCCCTGGCCGTCCTGTCCTGGGGTCGTACGGCGCCGGACGGCGTGTCCGACAAGCTCTACGCCAAGACCCATCTGACGCAGCTCCTGATCTGGGGCTTGTGGTGGCCGGGCATGGTCTGGGCCGCCGTGCTGCTCGGCCGCGTCTGGTGCGCGGTGTGCCCGCTGGAGTTGGTCGCCAACGTCGGCGAGCGCGCGGGCCGCCGTCTCGGCGTCCGCCAACGCCGGCTCGGCCGGTGGCTCGCATCGGGCGCGCTCATCGTGGGGATCTACGCGGCGATCCAGAT
>JAUXCH010000112.1 GCA_030618975.1 Planctomycetia bacterium | reverse complement strand
TGGCCTCCGACTTCTCCCGCCGCGCCCTGGGACCCGTCCACATGCGCCGCGACTTCGCGCCGGCGCTCTGCTTCGTGCCGGAGGCCATCGTCGGTCCCGACGGGCACGCCCGGCTCGAGAACCCGCTCAAGGACTCCATCACCACCTGGTGCCTGCGCCTCGTGGCCTCGGATGCGGCCGGTGCGACCGGCGTCGGGGAAACCACGATCCGTGTGAGCCAGCCGCTCCACGCGAATCCGTGGATCGCGCCGCATCTCACGATCGGCGACGAGCTCGAGCTGCCCGTGGCCGTCCACAACGAGACGGACGAGGTGATGGATGTGGCGCTCGCGCTCGGCGTGTCGTCCGAGCTCGAGGTCCTCGGCCCGAGCGACGCGAGCCTCCACGTCGCGGCGCACGAGGGAGCGGCGCACGGGTTCCGCTACCGCGCCGTCGCACGCGGCTCCGCCCGCGTGCGCGTCGACGCCACGTCGGACGTCGCGCGTGACGCGATCGAGCGCGTCGTCTCCGTTCGGCCCCTCGAGCGCGAGGTCGTGGAGGTGAAGAGCGGCTCCGTCTCGTCCGATCAGCCCTGGACGGTGGCCTTTCCCCCTCTGGGCGACGACGTCGATCGCGAACACGGGGTGTCGGTCTACCCCTCCGCGCTCGCGGAGACGCTGGACGGGTTCGAAGGGCTGATCGCCTGCCCCCACGGGTGATTCGAGCAGACCTCGGCGGCCGTGTGCCCCATGGTTCTGGCTCTCGACTACATGCAGAAGACGAAGACCGTCCAGCCCGACGTCGAGGAGCACGCCCTCGAGAAGATCGAGATCGGCTACCGGCGCCTGCTGGGATTCGAGGTAAAGAGCGAGCCCGGCGGCTTCGACTGGTGGGGCAAGCCGCCCGCCAACCTCTTCCTGTCCGCCTACGGCCTCATGGAGTTCCGGGACATGGCGGAGGTCTACCCCGTCGATCCGGACCTCATTCGCCGGATCGTGGCCTTTCTCCGCTCGAAACAGCAGGCGGACGGCTCCTGGCAGCCGCCCCAGGGTCGGAAGGGCTGGTCCACGGACATGGGCAAGGGGCAGGCGTTCAACCTCACGGCCTACATCGCCTGGGGCCTGGCGCGCGCGGGGGAGCCGTCCGAGACGGCGCTCCGGTGGCTCGCCGCCCGCAGCGCCGAGATCGAGGATCCCTACGGGCTGGCCCTCGCCGCGCTCGCGTTCCTGACTGCCGACCCGGATGCGGGCGTCGGCCACATGCTGGCCGCTCGACTCACCGCGGCCGCGAAGCACGAGGCGGAGGGCGTCTCGTGGAAGCCCTCGGGATCGACCGGCGTCGGGGCGCGAGGCCACACCGCGACGATCGAGACGACCGCATTGGCCATCCAGGCCCTGCTCCTGGACGGGGAGCACCGCGCGATCGCCTACCGCGCCCTCGAACGACTGATCCAGTGGCGCGGCGCGGACGGCCGCTTCGGCACCACCCAGAGCACGATCCTCGCCCTGCAGGCCCTCCTCGCCGCGGAGGCGGGGACGAAGGCGCGAGGGGACCTCACCGTCCTCCTCGACCGGGGCCTCGCCGACTCGCGCTCGTTCGACCTTCCCGCGGGTTCGACCGAACGGTGTCGCGCGACCTTCGCGGGCCGGGACGCGAGCCCCATCGCGGTGTCGGTCCGAGGCGAGGGGCGCGTGCGAACGACGGCATCCCGCACGAGCTGGGTGCCGTGGAACCCGCTGCCCACGGTGCAGAGCCGACTCGCCTTCACGGTCCGCTACCCCGCCGAGGAGCTACCGGCAGGTCGCCGGGCGGAAGCCACGGTACGGGTGCGCAACACCACCAACGACAAGGCCGCCTCCGTGGTGACCCTCGAGGTGGGCATCCCTCCCGGGTGCACCGTGCTGCCGCGGGAGGTGCAGGGGAAGCGGGAGCGCGTGGAACTCGGCGAGCGGCACCTCGTGATCTACCTCCGCGAGCTCGGCCCGCGCGAGGAGCGCACCTTCCGGGTGCGCTTCACGCCCCGCTACGCGCTCGACGTCGTGACGGCGCCCTCCAAGGCCTACGAGTACTACGTCCCGGAGGAGGCCATCCTGGTTCCACCGCAACCGGTCCGCGCGGTGCGTTGACCCTCGTATGGTGCCTGGCACCGTACGAGGGCTTGGCGCTGCCTGGGGGGGTCAGGGTCGCTGGACGTGTTCTGCGTCCAGGAACGTCGCCATGCGCCGCGTGGCCTCGTCGAAGCGGCGGTGGTCCTTCTTCGTGCCCCGGCCCGGCTCCCACCAGAGCCCCCGCACCTCGAGCTCGGAGCGGTTGCGGTGGAGCTTCAGGTCGCAGCGGGCGACGAAGCGCTCGCCCTCGAGCACGGGCAGGACGTAGTAGCCGTACTTCCGCTTCGCCGCCGGTACGAAGGCCTCGAAGCGGTACTCGAAGCCGAAGAGACGCGCGAGCCGGGCGCGGTCGCGGAGGACGGGGTCGAACGGTGAGAGCAGGCGGAAGCGGCCACGGGCCTCCTCGCTGGCCAGACCGCGCCGGGCCTGGGCCCGTCGGCGCCGCCAGTCGGGGACGGCGTACGCGTCGCGCGGCGCCGCGCCGCTCGAGGAGAACGTACGCACCGGGAGGATCGTCCCGGCGGAGGCCTCGGCGCGGCACCAGGCGCGGGCCTCCACGATCGACACGGCCCCGAAGAAACCGGCGATCTCCTTGGCGGTGGCGACCCCCAGACGCTCGAGCGAGGCCCGACAGGCCCAATCGACGAAGGCCTCCAGCGCGGGCGGCTCCCGGTCGTGCAGGTCGGGGAAGCAGCGCTCGGTCAGGTCGTAGACCTTGTGGAAGTTGACGCGGGCCGCCACGGTCAGGTCGCCCCGCCACCACAGGTACTCGAGCGCGGCCTTGCTGGGCTTCCAGCCCCACCACGCCGAGGACGCCTTGGAGCCGTGCTCGAAGTCCTTCGACATGCGGGGACCTTCGTCGGCGATGCGATCCCGCACGTCCCGGAGCGTGCGGGACCACCGGCGCCCCATGCGCTCCTTCAGCCAGCGTAGGGTGCGGGGGTTCTCGGCCATCCGCCGGCACCGGTGGCGCCAAGGCACGAAGAAGGCGGTGGGGATGGCGGAAGCGTCGTGGGTCCAGTGCTCGAAGAGATGACGCCGCCGCTCCGTCAGGACGTGGAGGTGCTCCGGCCGGTAGGCGTCGAACCGGCCGGCCAGGATGATGTGGTGCGCGCGAGCGACCACGTTGATCGAATCCACCTGGACGAAGCCCATCCGCTCGATCGTGCGCCGCAGCAGAGCGGGTGTGACGTGCCGCTCGGGGTCGTCCAGGAGGCCCTGCCGGTGGAGGAGGAGGAGGCGTGCGTCGTCGGCGGCGATCGGGTCCCGGGCAGGCATCGCGGCAGGATACCGCTCGGCTGGGAAAGGGAATGTCCTGCCCGCCGCCTGTCGGTTGTAGGATCGGGCGGTCCCGGAAGCGGGGGAGACACGACGTGCATCCGAAGGTCTCCATCATCGGACTGGGCAGGCTGGGCGCCCCCATCGCAGGGGTCTTCGCCTCACGCGGCTTCGAGGTCCATGGGTACGACCCCGTGCCGGAGGCCGTGGCCGGGGTCCGCGAACGCCGCTCCCTGCACTACGAGCCCGGGCTGGAGGACCTGCTCGCGAGGTGGGGCGACCAGATCCACACCACGTCCCACCTCCCGGAGGCGGTGGAGGCCTCGGACGTCTCGTTCCTGGTCGTGCCGACGCCGACGCGGCCGGACGGCTCGTTCTCGCTGGAACACGTGCTCCAGACCACCCACGAGATCGGCGAGGTTCTCGCGCACAAGGACGGGTACCACCTCGTCGTGCTCACGAGCACCGTCATGCCGGGTTCCACGGACAGGCGGGTCCGGGCGGCGCTGGAGGAGTCGAGCGGCAAGAAGGTCGGCGAGGACCTCGGGCTGTGCTACAGCGCGGTGTTCGTGACGATGGGGCACGTCATCGAGGACATCCTCCACCCTTCCATGGCCTTGGTGGGGGAGTGCGACGAGCGCTCCGGCCGCATGCTGGAGGCGATCTACCGCTCGGTCTGCGAGAACGACCCGCCGATTGCGCGCATGAGCGCCTTCAACGCAGAGCTCACGAAGTTGGCGATGAACGTTCTCGTCGCGACGAAGATCAGCATCGCGAATCTCCTGGCCCGGATCTGCGAGCTGATGCCGGGCGGAGACGTCGACGTCGTGACGAGCGCCATGCAGCTCGACCCGCGGGTCGGGGAGGGCGCCCTGTGCGGAGCGATCGCGTACGGCGGGCCGTTCCTCGCACGGGACAACCAGGCGTTCGGGACGCTCATGCGACGCTTGGACGTAGCTCGCGAGCTGGAAGGCACGCTGGGCAAATTCAACCGCGCGCAGGTGCCCTGGCTCGCCGACTTCGTCCAGGAACGCCTCGTCGACGGCGGCTGCGTGGGCGTGCTCGGTCTCTCCTACAAGCCGGATACCGACGTCATCGAGGCGTCGCCCGGCATCTACCTCTGCCGACGGCTTGCCGAGCAGGACATCCCGCTCACGGCGCACGATCCCGTGGCGATGGAGGGCGCGCGCCGTGTACTCCCGCCCGCCGTCGGCTTCGCGAACACGGCCGCGCTCTGCATCGAGCGCGCCGACCTCGTGATCGTGACGACTCCCTGGGACGAGTACCGCGAGATCCCGCCGGAGGTCTGGGCCCACGGAGGTACGCCGCGTACGGTCGTGGACTGCTGGCGGTTCCTGCCCCATCTGGCCGACCGGGAGGGAATCACCTACGTTCCGCTGGGCAAGGGGCCGGGGACGCCCACCGAGCTGCCGCCGCCCCCGAATCCCTCGTCCGACCCCACGCGGGGGGTCTGCTAGAGATACCGGCCGAGGATCGGGCCCAGGCGGATCCTCGTCTCCTGGGGCACCTCGTCCAGCGGCGTGACGATTGCGGAGGCGAGGCTGTCGTTCTCGGGCAGCGGCCCTTCCGGGACGTGCGGCAGCGCGGCGCAGATGACTTCCCGCGCGGCCTTCACGTTGTCCTCGAGCACCTCGAGGATCTCGGACGCGACCACTGTTTCCTCGGACTCGCGCCACGCGTCGTAGTCCGTCACCATGCAGAGCGAGGCGTAGGCGATCTCGGCTTCGCGGCACAGACGCGCCTCGGTCAGGCTCGTCATGCCGATGACGTCCCACCCCATCGAGCGGTACCACTTGCTCTCGGCGCGCGTCGAGAACTGCGGGCCCTCCATGCACACGTAGGTCCCGCCGTCCTTTACGGGGAGGTTCAGCGACTTCGCGCCGGTCAGCAGCGCTTGGCGCAGGTCTTCGCTGAACGGGTCGCCGAGCGCCACGTGCGCCACGATGCCGTCGCCGAAGAAGGTGTCCGGGCGGTGTCGGGTCCGGTCCACGTACTGGTCGGGAACGACCATCGTTCGCGGCGGGATGTCCTCGCGCAGGCTGCCGACGGCGCTGGGCGAGAGGATCTTCCTGACGCCGAGCTTCTTCATGGCCCAGATGTTGGCCTTGTAGGGGATATCGCTCGGAAGGAGGCGGTGGAACTCGCCGTGCCGGGCGAGGAACGCCACGCGGTGTCCGCACATCGTGCCGATCCGGACGTGCGCGGAGGGCTCGCCGAAGGGCGTCTCCATCCACTCGTTCGTCACGTCCTGGATATCCTCCAGGTCGTAGACCCCGGTTCCCCCGAAGATGCCGATCTCGGCGTGGTGCGTCCTGGTGGTCATGGCCTCTCCCACGGTGAGCAGGGAGTCTACCGTCTTGCAGGCTCGCTCCCGCCCCGTACCCGATTCCGGATCCGGCTACCCGGATCCGGCGCCGACGCAGCCCCTACTGCTTCGGCATCGTGCGCCGGGGCGCGACCCCGCGCAGGGTGCGAGCGAGTTTCGAGACCTTGAACTCGCCCTCGTAGCGCTTCTTCACCTTGCCTTTCCTGTCGAGGACGACCAGGGCGGGGACGGTTTTCACGCCGAGGCGCTCCACGGGAGCCTTGTCCTCGGTGACGTCGAGCTTGACGCACGGGATCTGGCGGCCGAGGAACCGGACCTGGGCATCGAAGAGCGCTGTGCGCTGGATGTGGCGCGCGACCTCGCTCTCGGCGTCGCCCTGCGTGTAGAGCCAGACGAGGACACCGCCCTTCTTCACGGAGGCCTGGGAGGCGACGGCCGCTTCGAGGTCCCCCGTCCAATCGAATCCGCGATCGTCTCCGGGCGTGATCCGGCCGTCCTGGACGCCCATCCACCACCGGTGGTAGTCGACGAGTTCTCGCGGGTACTTGTGTCCCAGGCCCTCCTGCACCTGGACCTCGACGTTTCGCACCTTGTCGCGGAGGACGGTCACGGTGCCCCTCGCGGAGCGGCAGTTCGGATCCTCGGTGCCGGCCATGGCCAAGGCGCCCAGGCCCGTCTTCGCCCACTTGGGCACCTGTCCCCCCCGGAACCCGGCTGCGACCCAGGTGGCGCTGCAGGGACGCAGGTCGTCGTCGAAGGCGAGCGGGTGCAGGTTCCAACCGCCGTTCGAGAACCCGACCACGTGGACCTTCTTCGGGTCGATGGGCAAGACCCCCTCGAGGTGCGCTGCAATGCGCAGCGTGCGCTTCAAGTCGTCCGGCTCCCAGGTCATGTCCTGCGCCTTCGGTGCGCAGACGACGTAGCGGTCCTTCGCCCAGGGTGCGAAGGAGGCCGCCATGCCCGTCGCCGTGCCGCCGGCGCCGTGGAGGATCAGCACGAGGGAGGCGGGCTTCTCCGGATCGAGGTCGTCCGGCAGCACGAGGACGGTCTTGAGTCCCTCGATCTGCTGGATCGACTGCCCCGGCGGGTACGGGAGCTCGTCCGCGGCGGACGGGGAGGTCAGGAGGCAGAGGAGGAGGTCGAAGAGGAGAATCGGGAGAAGAACGTTGCGCACGGCGAGGCCTCCACCGGGGGGGAGCTGGCGTCCACGATACGACGATCTCACCACCGGTTGGAGCCTCCTCCCGGGCCGGGACTTCGCGGTACCCTCCCTCCCATGCCTGACCGCGCCGCCCGCCGTGTGCTCGCCGCCTGGATCGACCGCATCCGTCCGGCGCAGGAGACGCTGGCACGCCTGCGCTGGGAGGCTGCGTGCGAGGCGACGCCCGAGGTCCGCGCGCGCGTGGAGGGGGCGGCGCTCGCGCTCGACCGGAGGCTCACGGATCCCATCGGCGTCGGCAAGGTCGAGCAGAGCCTGTCGGAGCGCATCGAGGATCCCGTGCTGCACCGCGCCCTGTCGCGGATGAAGTTGCGCCTGCTTCCGCACCGCGTGCCGCGTCCGGAGTCGCTCGTCACCCTGGAGGCGGGGCTGCAGGAGCGGTTCGCCACGTTCCGCACCCAGGTCGACAGCCGCTCCCTCGCGGCCCACGAGGTGGCCGCCACGCTTCGGGAAGCGACGGACGAGACCGAGCTCGAGCGGACGTGGCGCGCGGCCGTGCGCCTGGGCGAGCAGGTCGTCGACGACGTACGGGCCGCGGCGCGCGAACGCAACGAGCACGCCCGCGCGCTCGGGCAGCCCGACTTCCGCGCGCTCCGGCTCGTCTGCGAGGAGCTCGACGTCGCGGATCTCGACCGCTTCCTCACCGAGCTCGAGGAGGGAACGCACGCTGCGTGGCGCGAGGAGAAGGCGCGCCTCGACCGGGGGGTGGCGGCACGTCTGGGGCACCCCGTCGGGACTCCCTACCCATGGCACCTGGGCGACGTGTTCCTGCAGTCCCGGCCTCCGGAGGCGGGGCGGTCCGATCCGTTTGCCCACGCGGATCCCGTGGCGCTCATGCGCCGCACGTTCGAGGGCGTCGGGCTGGACGTCTCGTCCGCGCTTGCCGCCAGCGACCTCTACCCGCGCAAGGGAAAGAACCAGCACGCCTTCTGCACGCACATCGACCGGGCAGGCGACGTGCGCGTGCTCTGCAACGTCGTGCCCTCGCAGCGCTGGGTGCGCACGATGCTGCACGAGTTCGGGCACGCCGCCTACGACCTCTACCACGACTTCGACCTGCCGTGGAACCTGGTGCGGCCGCCCCACGCCTGCGTGACCGAGGGCGTGGCGATGTTCTTCGACCGCCACGTCCACGACGCGCTCTGGCGCGAGTCGATCGCGGGCTTGCCGCCCGACGAGGAGGCGGCGGCGCACGCCCGCGCCGAGCTCCTGACGTTCGTTCGTTGGGGGCTCGTCATGAGCAGGTTCGAGGAGCGCCTGTACGAGGACCCCGACCAGGATCTCGACACCGTGTGGTGGGACCTCGTCGAGCGGTTGCAGGGCATCGCCCGGCCGGACCCGCTCCCGCGAGGCGCATGGGCGGCGAAGATCCACCTCGCGTGCTTCCCGGTCTACTACCACTCGTACCTCCTCGGCGCGTGCGTTGCGTCGCAACTGGGTCGCCACGTGCGCGAGTCCGTGCCGGGTGGAACGCTGGTCGACAACCCCGAGGCGGGGCGCTGGCTGCGCGAAGCCGTCTTCGCACCCTCGGCGCGGCTGCGCTGGGACGTGCTGGTGGAGCGCGCGACGGGGTCGGAGCCGCGTGCCGACGCGCTGCTCGCCGACGTGCTCGACGTGGAGCCCACGCACCCGGCGCGGCGCACGCGGTAAGGGAGTCCCCCATGTATCTGGACGCGGTGGAGAACCACGAACCCGGTGAGGAGGCGGGCCGCTTCGGCCGCGTGATCGAGGCGGGCCGGAAGAACGGGCGCCCGATCCCCGAGATCTACCACCTCTTCGCCTTCCGCCCCCGAGCTGCCAAGCACCTCGCGCAGCTGATGCAGGAGATCATGCGCGGCGAGACCTCCCTGTCGCCGGGCTGGCGGGAGCTCATTGCCGCGTGGACCAGCGCGCGAAACCACTGCGTCTTCTGAACGTCGGCGCACGCCGTGGTCGCGGCGCACCTGCTGGGAGACCGGGAGCTGGTGGACGCCGTGTGCGAGGACTTCGAGAGCGCGGCGATCCCCGAGAAGATGAAGGCGCTCCTGCGCTACCTCGCCGTCGTGAACGACCATCCGGCAAGGGTGACCCAGGCACGGGTGGACGAGGCGCGCGCCGCAGGCCTCAGCGACGAGGAGCTCTACGACGGCGCGACGGTCTGCGCGATCTTCAACTTCTTCAACCGCTGGATCGACGCCACGGGCGTGCCCGACGTGCCCGGGCACTTCTACGCGCAGCACCTCGAGACCCACGGCGACACCGGCTACGCGCCGTAGGGGCGCTCGGCGTCCGGCGCGTCACGCCGGCGGGTCGATACGCAGCCGCCGGTCGAGCCTTCGCAGGTCGGGCGGTAGGGGCGCCGTGACGTCCACCACGACGTCGCCGACCGGGTGCGGGAAGACGAGGCGTGACGCGTGGAGTGCGGGTCGGGCGGCTTGCGAGCCACCGTACTTCACGTCCCCGACCAGCGGGTGCCCGTAGTCGGACAGTTGCGCGCGGATCTGGTGGGGGAGCCCGGTCTCGAGCTCGATCCGCAGCCTCGAGGCCCTGGGACCGCGGCCGTCGATGCGCCACGCAAGGCGCGCCTCGCGCGCGTCCTCGTCGCCATCCGGCGCTCGGCGGGTGACTCTCGCGACGCGGATCAGCCGATCCACGAGCACGCCCTCGTCGGCTTCGACGCGGCCGTCGACCCACGCCGTGTAGACCTTGCCGAGGCCCTCGGCGCGTTCGCGGAAGTGCTCGGCGAGGCGGCTCGCGGCCTTGGACGTCTTGGCGAGGACGAGCACGCCGGAGACGTTGCGGTCCAAGCGGTGCACGAGCCCGACGTACGCGCGTCCCGGCTTGGACTCGGCTTCGCGGCGGTACGCGTCGACGAGGGAGACGAGGTGCTCGTCGATCCCCTTGCCGCCCTGCGACGCGAGTCCCGCGGGCTTCGAGACGACGAGGAGGTGGTTGTCTTCGAGCAGGACCTTCACGCCGGCGGCGGCCAGGCGCTGCCGGGCGCTCGTTCGGGCTTCGTCCGCGTGCGTGGGCATCGGCCCCTTATAGCCGTCGCCGTCCTCCCGGCGGGACGGGGACGTGTCGGGCGGGGGAGCGGGCGCGGCGCCGGCGGCGCGGGGCGCTGTGTCTGCACGCGACCCGGCCGCCCTTCGGCGGTCCACACGAGC
>JAUXCH010000641.1 GCA_030618975.1 Planctomycetia bacterium | reverse complement strand
GTCCAGGTCCTCCGGTCCCGCAAGCACGTCGGACGGCTGGTGGTCCATGGCACCGGCAGCCGACTTCGCCCACGCCTTCAGGGCCGTCTCGTACCGTCCGCTCGTGCGGAGCTCCTCGAGCGCGGTCTGCACCTTGAGCTCGAAGCGCTCGAAGAGGCGGTCGAAGGAGCCGTCCCGCACGGTGCGGATCTCGACGTCCGCCTCGCGCTGGAACGCCTCTTCGACGGCCGAGCCGCGCACCCGCCCCAGGTCGCGCGCCGCTTCCGCCAGCGCCGACACGTGCTCCTCGGCGGCCAGGACGGCCGCGCGAGCCTCGTTCGCGGCGCGGTCGCGGAGCCGCCTGGCCGCGGCCTGCGCGTCCTCGACGACCCCGCCGACGAGGGTGTCGAGCGGCGGGTTGGGACCCAGCGTCACGGCCGCTCCTCTCTCGCCGCGGCGCGCCCGCGCACGACGTGGCGCCTCAGCGGCGCGAACGGCTGCCCGAGCGTCCTCGATCCGAGCGAGAGGTCGTAGGGAACGCCCATGGCGACGTGGGCCGGATCCACGACCATCGCAAGCGCCCCGAGGACGAGGAACGCCGGTGCCATCACGACGCCGGCCCCCACCGCGCCGGTGAGCATGCCGAAGCCGACGCGGAAGAGCACGAGGGCGAGCAGGGCCACGGCCACGCACCGGACGACGCCGACCAGGTCGAGCAGCAGACGCCCGACTCCCTTCCGGAGGCCGGCGAGAAGGAGGATCGCCACCGCGGACGCCGGCGCGAGGAGCCAGAGCCATCTCGGGGCCGCGTCGCCCGGCAGGGCGAGGGCCGCGCCGCCGGCGACGGCGAGGAGGGACAGGGCGCCGACGAGGGCGGTCCGGGCCCGCGTCGTCCGCCCGGCCTGGAGCAGGACCAGGGTGCACACGAGGCCCCAGGCGGCGAGCACGAGGGCGATCCCTCCGACACGCACGGCGATGCCCCGCAGGGGATCGGACGCGAAGAGCATCCCCGACCCGGGTGCCAGGCCCCAGTCCGTCCCGAACCACGCAGCGCCCGCCACGCCGAACGCCCGCCCCTCGAAGATGCCGAGGACGAGCGCCACCAGACCCGCGGCCTGGGCCAGCAGGGCCGTATCGCGCCGGGGGGAGCCCAGGGCCGCCCCCGCGCCGATCGAGGCACCGACGAGCAGCAGGACGAGACCGCCCGCCAGGTCGGCGAGGATGGCCGCGGCCGCCAGGGGGACGAAGAGCGCGAGGAGGGACGCCGTGGCGACCTCCCCGAAGCGGGACGGCCGGAGGCCGTCGAGCGCGGCGAAGGGCAGGCCGGCGCCGGCGCGCGGCAGCGCGGGCATGTCGGCCGGCGCGGGATCGAGCTCGCGGACGACGACCTCGCGACCGAAGGACCGGTCCAGCCGCCGCTCGAGGGCGTCGACGTCCTCGGGGCGCACGAAGACGCGCGCCGCGACCACGTGCTTCGTCGACGCCAGTCGACGCCAGGTCCGGGTCCGGGCCTCCACGTCCTCCAAGGCGTCGAAGAGGGCGCGCGCCCGCCCGCCGTCCTCGTCGAGGCGGCGTCGGAGCGCGGTGAGTTCCTCTTCGAGCCGGCGCCGGGCCGGCTCGCGGCGCAGGTCGAGCGCCGTGCGGGCCTCGCGGAGACCGAGTCCGGCGAGGTCGGGGGCCGTCTCCAGGGGACGCGCCCGCGCGGCCGCGATCGCGGCGTCGACCGCCTCTCCCGTCGTTTCTCCCACGGCGGCGACGATCGCCTCGCGGCCCGCGTCGGCGGAGGCCGCCCGTAGGCCGTGCGCGCCCAGCGCACGCACGAACCGACGCGCACGCGCGCCCGACAGCGCGAAGAGACGGCCTTCGACGCGCTCGGCCCCGGCCGCCGAGAGCGCGTCCAACCCGGCCGCCTCCTCGTCGCACGCCTCGACGACGTGCTCCGCGGCGCGGGCCGCCTCGAGGCTCTCGCGGATCCGGGTCGCGACCGCGCGGGCTTCGTCCAGCAGCGCCTCGACGTCGACCTCGTCGCGGCCGCCCGGACCGACGCTCCAGGAGGGTCGGGCGGCGGGATCTTCACCGGTCGGGGACGGCGGCAGGAAGCGCTCGACGCCGTGCAGGAGGTGCGCCGCCTCGCTGCGGAGCACCGCGCCCCGCATCTCGGCGGGCGCGGTCTGCGGCCGGGCGATGCCGGCCTCGCCCTCGAGCCCCGTCAGCGCGTCGGCGACGTGGCAGTCGCCGCCGTCCTGGAGGACGGCGAGCCACCCGTCGAGGCTCGCCCGCGGTCCGAGAACCTCGAGATGGACGAAGGGGGCTGCCGTCATCTCGATGTCCTATTCGCCACAGCAGATGTCGAGCGCCTCGTCGAGCGCGGCGTCCGCCGCGCGTTCGGCCTCGTCCACCCAGCGACCCACCGCGGACCGGGCGTCGTTCACGCGTTCCCGGGCGCGCGCCTCGGCCTCGCGCATCGCCGACTCCTGCGCGTCGACGAGCACGTGCTCGAGCCGCTCCTGCCCCTCCCTGCGGATGCGCGCCGCTTCGTCGCCTGCGGCTCGCGTCTCGCCGGACGCCTGCTCCTCCTCCGCCGCGAGCCGCTCTGCGAGGGCCCGCTCGAGGACGAGGAAAGCCGGCAGGGCCGAGCGCCCCGGGGGCACGGAGGGCAGCGCGGGGTTGTCCACGCGTGGAGGATACGGGGGATGGGTGACGGGGAAAGGCTGGATCAGCGCAGCGCGATCCCGCTCAGGGAGAACGCAAGCTCCCCTTCCTCCTCGACCCGGAACCACGTGACCCGGACCGCCACGGGGGGCTGCTCCCCGCGGTTCCAGGCCCGGGCGCGAAACCCCAACGTGCCGTCCGCGCGGGGGAAGCGGGAGCCCGAGGTCGCCGGTCGGGCCGTCCCGTCCTCGTGGAGCAGGACGACCGCCAGGCTCTGCCCGGCAGTCTTCCCTTCCAGGTGGGTGAGGAGGTCCACGACGAGCGGGCCCCGCTCGCCGTCCGGACGGTCCACCCCGCGAAGCGTCACGCGATCGACCCCCGCTCCCGACGGTCGCGCCACGTCCCGCGTCACGGGCAGCTCGAGGTCCGCCAGGCCCTCGAAGACCACTTCCTGTCGATCGTGCCGGAGGCGGACGGGCAGGGTGAACGAGAGCTCCTCGAGGTGCTCGACCGCCTCGGGATCGTCGGGCTCGAGGTGGATGTCGATCCGGACGCTCCGCGTCGAGGCCGAGTATCCCCACGAGGTGTTCCGCACGGACCCGCCCGGCTTGAAGCCCCGGCCCGACGCGTCCACCGCCACGAGGTCGCGCGGCGTGCGACGCTGGGTGAGGTGCACCGAGGGCAGCCAGTCCAGGTCCAACCCGACGACGTACCGGCGGCGGCTCCCGCCGGTGCCGAGGGTGCGGACGGAGGTGACCTCCGCCAGCGTCACGCGCATGGGACCGGCCGCCGAGGTGGGGACGAGATCCGAGGACTCGACCCGGGTCAGGGTCATCCGGCCCGCCGGGTCGAACGGAGCTCGTGCCGCGAGGCCCCCACCCCTTGCCACGGCCCCGAGCGCCTCGAAGAAGGGCACGTCGTCGAGCGCCACCTCGACCCACCCCTCACCCACGTCCTCGGGAAGCGCGAAGGACACGCCCCGCCCCTCGGCCAACGCG
>JAUXCH010000389.1 GCA_030618975.1 Planctomycetia bacterium | reverse complement strand
TCTCGTCCTCCCCCTGCGGATCGCCCGCCGCGCGCCGCCGGGTCACGGCGATTCCGTCGAGCCAGTCTTCGGGGAACTCGACCGTCGCCACCGTGACGAAGGACGTGCGCTCGAGGTCGGCGAACACGGCCTTCCATTGCTGCTCGATCCGGCGGCGTGAGGCATCGTGGCCCCGAGCGTGCTCCGCGTCGCACGCGATGCGGAGGAGCTGCACGGCGTCGCGGTTTCCAGGGTCCAGGGCCAGGACGTGCCTCGCGTGCTCGCGCGCCAGGGCGTGCTCGCCGAGTCGGAACGCGCGGTGCGCCTCGTCGAACGCCGTGCGGATTCCCTCCCCGCGGGCCCTACGCCGGCCTCTCAACGTCGGAGGCTCGAGCTCGACGACGGGGCCGGCGTGGAAGCTCTCCTCGGGGTCGTCGCGGCGCAGGTCCGCGGGCGAGGCGTCGGCCTCACGCGGCGCGGACAGCAGGGCTCCCGACGCCGTCCAGACCGACGTGGCGAGCGCAAGGCCGCCGAGCAGGGCGAGTGTCCGGCCCATGGCCCTCCCCGGCCGGCGAGCCTTCGAGGCTCCCGCGGCCGGCTCTGCGTACGAAGGAGGGGGCGACGTCGTTGGAGAGGCGCGCTGCGTCTCGCTACCTGCCGCGGGCCGGGTCGGTCATCTCGATCGACTCGAGCAGGCTCTGGATCCTGTCGCTGAACTTCTTGCGGCCGTCGCGCGTGATGGAGATGACCAGGTAGCAGGTGAGGCGGGGCGTGTCCCACACGTAGCGGATCACCCACTCCCGGCCCACGAGCTCCCGGTTGCCGGCGAGGACGCCGCGGTAGCCCCCGTTCGGCTTCGTCTTGCCGACCTTCTGGTTCTTGATCTTCTCGGCGACCTTGTAGCGCCGGATGAGATCGTTGCCGTCGACGTCGAGGGGCGTCGGCGGTCGCTTCCTCGGCTCCGAGAAGACGGTCCTCTCGTTCCCCCAGTCCGGCAGGGTGAGGAAGGACTTCGATCTCCGCGGCCAACCGTAGGTGTGGACGGGGCCGTCCTCGTGGGCCTCGTCGAACTCCGGCCACCAACGGTCGAGCGCCCACGCCTTCAGCGGGATGTTCGCCATCACCCGGTTGTTCTCGTCGCGGCGCCCGCGCTCCACCACGTAGAGGATGATCTGGTACGACCCCACGGGGTCGCTGTCCTCGAACCAGACGGCGACGTCCTTGTACTTCTGCTTGTCGTATTCCTCGCGCGTCCGGATGCCGACGGGTTTCACCAGCCTCCAGCCGACGACCTCGTCCTCGACCTCGCGCTCCACGGCCTCGTCGCCCTCCGGGGCGTTCGCCTCGTCGCCCCCGTCCGGTGGCCCGCCGCCCGGCGTCTCCTCCGGGGGCTCTTCGCCGAGGTCCGGGATGCGAAAGTGGACCTCGATGAAGTCGAGATCGGCCTTGAGCCCCTCCGCGTCGTGCTCGCTGTGCCAGGCGTACATCCTGAGCTTGCAGAGCTTTCCCTTCGCCTTCGCCAGGATCAGCACGGCACGGACCGGGGCCTTCCGGCCCTCGAGGTTGGGGGCCTCGCCGTCGGCCTGGAGGATCCTCGTCTCCAGGCCGTCCTCGTTCGTGCCCGCCGCGACCGTCACCTCCGGCCACTTCGCGGGATCCACGTCGAATCGCTTCAGGAGGAAGCCGCGCACCTCCGGATCCGCCGCGAGGTCGTCGAGGGTCTTCCCTGCGGGCGCGTCGGTGATCGCCAGGTACAGCTCGCCGCCCTCGCCCTTTGCCGGCGAAGCGTCCTTGAGCCGGTCCAACTCGCGGATCGAGCCGACGACGATGCCATGCGGGGACCAGGACTCGTCGGCGGGCAGGCGCGTCCATCCCGGCGGGGTTTCGATCTCGAAGTTGAGCTCCTCGCTCACGAGCAGCTCACCGTGCGCCGTGTGCAGGGTGCTCGGCACCATCCATGCGACCAGGGTGAGGAAGAGAACGGTCGAGGCGGTGCGTGTCATCCCGTGCATGCCGGCCTCCGACGGGTGTCCGAGCGGTACGGGGTGGCCTGTCTCGGGGCCTGGGTGGTCTTCACTCGGGGACCACGATCCGCAGGACGTCGAGTCGCCGGGCCTCCTCGAGCAGGGCCTCGCGTCGCTCGGCATCCTCTGCCCGTCGCGACGCGGCCACGAGCATCGCGGCGCGAAGCAGCGGTACGAGGTCCTCGGACAGGCCGTCCACGACGGGCAGGGCGTCGAGGTCGTCCACGCCCACCGCGGCGGCGGCCGACGCCGAGAGGCCGCCGAGGAGGAGCTTCGCCTGCGCCCGCTCTCCCGTGCGGTCCAGCTCGCACGCGATCGCCAGCCGGACCTCGTCGTCCAGGCGGAGCAGCGTGCTCTCGTCGGCCTCCAGCGCCCGGAGGGCAGCCAGCTCCGGGTCGGACTGGGAGAGCAGGGTGAGCTCGCAGTACGTCCGGCTCTCCGGCGAGAGGGACTCCCTCTGCTGCAGCCCCAGGGCGTCCCCGTCGCGCGCGCGCGCGGCGGTCTCGGCGAGGAGCTCCGCGCTCGGACGCGCGTCTTCCACGAACGGCCGCCACCGTTCTTCGGCGCTCGGCACCTGCGCCGGGTCGGGCGCAAGTCGCCGGAGTCGGGCGTGGAGTCCCACGAGGTTCCACGCGGTGCTCCCCGCGAGGGGGTCCAGACCCCTGGCATGCCGCGCGGGTGCGGCGTCGAGGACGGCGCCTACCGCCTCGAGGGCTTCCCGTACGCGGCCCGCGGCCACGAGCTCCTGCGCGACGAAGTCGACGAGGGACCCCGCCTCGTCCGGGCGCATCGCGAGCAGCCTCTGGTGGTGCGGGAGCGCGTCGCCGAACCGACCCGTGTGGTAGTACACCCAGGCCAGCCCGCGCAACAGCCACGGATCGTCCGGGTGCTCGATCGCGAGCGCCTCGTAGATGGGAAGCGCCTTGCGGTGACCGAGGATGCGCGCGTAGAGGTAGCCGGCCTGTGCTGCGTGGGGACTTGCCTCGTAGGCCGCGCGGTACTTCCCCTCGACGTCGTCCAGCCGGCCCAGGCTCTTCATGACGCCCTGGTAGTGACGGTGGGTCTGGAGGTCGTTCGGCCGCGCCTCCAGGGCCTCCTCCAGGAATGCGCGCACGGTCTCCACCTCGCCGGCCAGCTCGGAGTAGCCGGTCGCGAGCACCAGGGCTTCCTCGTTCCCCGGGAGCAGGCGCGCCGCGGTTCGCGCCAGCGAGGCCGCCTCCGCCATGCGCTTCTCGATCGCGAAGTGCTGGAGGGTGGTGCGCCAGTCCCCCTCGTACACGTCCACCCGACGGCGCGTGGTCACGGAGGTGCCCTCGCGCATCTTGATCCTCTCGGGCGCAGCGCGGAAGACGTAGTCCACGTCGTCTTGCACGACCCACGAGTCGCCGGCCAGGCTCTGCGCCTTCGACACCTCCGCCGCGCGCGCCGGGTCCACGCCGTCGGCGGTATAGCCGGCGACCTCCAGGACGAGGGGGGCGGAACCCAGGACGTTGTAGACGACGAGGTCCGTCTTCCCCGGCACCTCGACGTCGCGCTCCTCGAGCACCGTGCCGTCGGGTCCGCGCGCCACCACGTGGTGCCGGCCGGCTCGCATCACCTGCGCGACGCGAGCGCCCGGCCCGACCTCGATGACGTCGTCCCCCATCGTGACGGCGACCGGCACCGGGAGTCCGTTCAGGAAGTGCACCTCGCAGCGCGTCTTCGTCCGCCAGACGGACAGCCCCAATGCCACCACCGCGGTCGCCAGGCCGGCGAGCACGGCGCGGCGCCACCACCGGTGAAACGAGGATAGGGGAACGCGGCCGAAGAAGATCCACCCTTCGCCCGGCGCCTTGGCGACGAGGTACTGCGCGAGCGGCCACAGCGGGAGGAAGAGCAGGGTGAAGAACTGCGTGGTGATGTACGTGCCGTCCTCGGGGTTCCTCTCCTGGGAGCCGTAGACCCGGGCGCCGATCCCGTTCAGCGTGGACAGGCCGGGTGAGCCTTGCATGGGCTCGAGGAAGAACCGGCGGTTCCGGACGACGGCCTCCAGCGCTTCGCGGGCTGCCCCACTCGGCGCCGCGGAGAGCCTTCTCCGGAACAGCCGGTAGACGGCGTGGGGACGACCCCGGCGGATCGCGGCGTCGATCTCCGGATCCTGGAGGAGCCAGGCGGCGCTCTGCCGTCCTCCGAGCACCTCCTCCCAGTAGCGGGGGTCGGAGGGTTGGAGCTCCTGCTCCGGCGTCGTCTCGGAAGTGCGGGCGTCCTCGCTCATGGAGAGCCTCCAGCGGAGGCATCGTAGCGCCCGCTCAGCGGGGCTTGAAGACGAGGACCAGGTTCTCCCGGCCCGCCGGCACGTTCTCGAGCGGATCGATGCGCCCGGGGACGCCGCGGGGCAGGACCCGCACCCGATAGGTCCCGTGCGGGAGACCGACCACACGGAATGCGCCGTCGGCCGCGGGCCGGACCACCGTTGCGACCCCGCTGCCTTCGACCAGGACGGCGAATCCACCGACCTTGTCCGCCGGCGCGCCCTCGATGCGGCCCGCGATCGAGAGACCTGGGCCGAGCGTGACCCGCACCGGGCCTTCCGAGGGGCGGACTCCGTCGACGACGCCGATGCGTTCGTCGCCCTCCCGCCTCACGATCACCCGGCGAGGCCGGTCGTCGAGCAAGGTGAAGCGCTTCACGCCGGACGGGTCGAGCGTGGACGACGTGCCCTCTCCCTCGTCGTCGAGCACCGTGACGAGGAAGCCCCCCACATCCGCTCCCAAGACCCGGACCTCGAGTTGGTAGCGGGTCGGGAGGGGAACCTCGAGGCCCGAGACCGGGGCATCGGCGAGGGCGTCGACGAGGATGTCTCCGAGCATGCGGAACCCGGACGTCACGACCAGCCGGTAGCGGCCGGCCGGGACGGGTCCCAGGTCGAAGGATCCGTCGTCCGCGACCCCGCCGGAGGTGATCTGGGAGCGCGGCCGGTCCCCGGTGTCCGCCGCATCGTGGAGCTCCGCCGTGAGACGCCCCTCTGCGAGCCACGGTGAGGCCTCGACACATCGGCCGCGAACCCGCGCGCCCGGAGCCGGCCGCAGCACGAGATCGGTGGTGCCGGCTGCGACGTCGGTCACGGACGTGCGCAGTTGCTCCCGCCCCCCGACGCTGACCGTGAGGGTCGTGCCCGCGGGCACGCGGTCGACGAGGAACCGCCCGCGTGCGTCCGTCACGACGCCCCAGCCCTGGTACGGGGGGGAAGGGATGAAGACAGGGGACCTGCGCCACCTCTCGGACGAGGGAGGCGCGAGCCGGGCATGGACCGTCACCCCGGCGAGGGGTCCGCCGGCCGCATCCAGGACGCGCCCTTCCACGGTGGTCGATCGCGGAAGACGCACGTCGATCCGGCGCGCGTCCTGCGAGGCGAGCACGGGCGGTGGATTCGCGTGCG
>JAUXCH010000701.1 GCA_030618975.1 Planctomycetia bacterium | reverse complement strand
GCCGATGCCGATGCCTCGAACCGCCTCGGCGAGACCCGCCGTGGTGAGCGGCGGATGGTCCTGGGACAGCTCGTCCAGGAGATCGTCGAGCCGACTCGTACCCAGGCTCACGAAGTACTGGACGGCGGCGGCGCGAACCACCGCGTCCTGGTCGTCCAAGTCATCGAGCGCCTGGCTGTAGGCGTCGGGACTGGCCAGCAGCACGGCCGCCGCCGTGCACACGCCCAACACGATCGCCAACGGAATCCAACGCATCGTCCTTCGCATCGCTCCCCCTCCACACCTCGGGCTACCTCGTCGAGAACGCCGCTTCACGCGAAGCGGGCGTACACCACTCCTGCTTCACACGAACTTCATTCGTGTGATCGTTGGAGACTCCGTGAGCATCCGAACCTGGGCTGGATGCTCGAAGCGGGTGCACGTCTACGAACCGCAGGCGCGCATCGCCTCGCTGTCGTACTCACCACGAGGGCGACGGGCTGGAGAGCCCTTCCCCTCAGGGACGTGAAGGAACCATCGTCTCTTCTCCTTCTCCTTCGTTGACGCGCTGTGGGTCCCCGCCTCAACGATCATGGTGCATCATGCACATCCCGCGCGCGAGGTCAACACGGAAGACGCGACGACATGAACATCCTCTTCGTGATCGGGCTCGCCGCAGTCTCGATTCGCACGCGTCCTTCGCACGCATGTTCCTGGTACGCAACGGGATGTGCGCGTTCAGGAGTCGATGACGACGCGCCGCAGTTTTACGTCCGCGTCGCCACGAATCCGAAGTGAGGGCGCGCCGTTCTCGTTCGAGAGTCGTGCACGGCACCGATCGACGCTCGACCACGCCTCACCTTCGATGCCGACGATGACGTCGCCGGCACGAAGTCCCGCCCGCGCGAACGAGCTTCCGGGACGAACACCGGTGACACGCGCACCCGCCACCTGGCCGTCGCGGCCGAAGAACGGCAGCACCTTCACGTCGACGCGGTCCGCGAGCAGCGCATTGGAGGCGAGGCGCGTGCGCTCCTCCGCCGGAGAGCGCCTCGGTGTGATGCGGACGAATCGGCGCTCGACCTGGGTCAGGACATCGCGGTCCACGACCTCGTAGGTGAACTGCTCGTCGCCGCGCATGACCGTGATGAAGACGCACCGTCCCCGGCGCTCGATCTCCTCGATCGCAACGCCACGGTCCGGCCGGCCCTCCTGGGGTAGGAACAGCTCCAAATGGGCTGGATCCTTCGATTTCAGCAGAATCGTGTCCGGGCCCCCGGGGTCGTGAGCCCACATCATCAGCTTGTACGCGGCCAGCGGAAGGCGGCCGTCGCGGGGCTTCTCCTCGACCCTCAAAGGAGCCGCTTGGCCGTCGCCCCACCCGTGAAACGCACGTCCCAGAGACACGACCTCCGCCCACGGCACGTCAGGACCCAGCGGGTGGGGAGCGACGACTTCTCGAGACTCGGGGAGTTTTCGAAGCGGGCGCTGCTCGGGAAGGTCCAGCAACGCGACGGCCCACACGGCGAGCACGCCGACGGCCAGCACGCCGTTCGCGCGCCATAGCCAGCGGCGGAGGGTGTGGGCCGTGGGCACGCTCCAACCCTAGCGCCGGCTCGGCTTCGTGGGAAGCACGACACAACCTCGCTTCGTCGTCTACCGGCCCGTGGCTTCGGCGTACTGATCGACGCGCCAGGTCGCGCCGAGTACGCGACTGGATCTTAGGAGGCGACCGAAAATAACTGAGTTATTTGCGCGTGCGTGCGCGACGGCCTGACTCTGCAGGTTGAATGGTGTAGTTCCATTGTTCGTGGACCTTGTCGCGCGTCAGACGAATGGTCTTCATCTGCTTGTTGGTGATCTTCAGTCCCTTCGGGTAGCGCCCCTTGTCCAACTCGCAACGGATCCTCAGCCCTGGGATTGTACGGGTTCCCGCGATGAGGTTCACGATGACAGCAAGACTGCTCAACGGATGTCCCCGCCAGTTCATCGTGATGTAGCTGAACATCCTGTGCTCGATCTTGTTCCACTTGCTTGTCCCCGGCGGGAAGTGGAGCACTGTGATCGTCAGGCCCGTCGCGTTCGCCATCTTCTGTAGTTCCCACTTCCACAGACGACTTCGGGAGCTGTTGCTCCCACCGCCATCGGCGGTGATCAGGAGCGAGGTGGCCTTCGGATAGACCGACCGTCCCATCACGCGCCACCAACGCCGGATGCTGTGCACTGCGAAGGCCGCCGTGTCGTGATCAATGCCGAGGCTCACCCAGCCCGCGTTGCGCGTCAGGTCGTACACGCCGTAGGGAGTTGCTTTCCCATTCTCCTTGATCATGAAGTCGTGAACGCGGACCCGCTCCGGAAGCCCCTTGGGGCGCCATTCCCGGCCTCCATTCTTGAAATCGCCAACCAGTTCCTTCTTCTTGGCGTCCACAGAGATCACCGGTTGGTTCCGGCGCTGCCAGCTCTTCACCCGCCGATTGATGAGACGGAACTGCGCGTCGCGATCAGGGTGGCTACTTCCCTCCTTGGCCTTGCGATTCCCTTGCAGGCTGTAGCCCGCCTCGTGCAGCAGGTCACCGACCAAGGAACGGCCCACCTCATGCCCCATCGCACGCAACTCGGTGGCGAGCTTCCGGATGCCCTTCGACGTCCACCGAAGTGCAGACTGGGGATCCCCAGACGCCGAGGGCTCCACCAGTCCTTCCAGGTCGGCGCGTAGCGTCTTGTCCTTGTCCGTCGCCCTTCTTCGGCCCGCCCCTGGTTGGCGAACCCACTCCCGATCGAGGGTCGTACCGGATTCGAGTTCCTGGATTCCCCGCACGATGGTCGAGCGAGAGACACCGGTCGCGCGCGCTACTTGCGCGATCCCACCATGACCTATAGCCATCGCTTCGGTAGCCGCCCAGATGCGCCGCGTGCGTTCGTTCAGCACAGGTTCCAGGGCCTCGAACTTCCGCCGGATCTCGTCACTGTCCATGCACTATCAGGTCGGCTCAAGGTCTCGAAACATTCAGTTGTTTGCGGTCTCCTCCTTATTGGCCACACGGTGGGCGACCTCGCCTTCGAGGTACGTGTAGGGAATTCAATCCCCCCTGACGAAGGTAGCGGGTCTTGCGCACGCCGTATGACTCCTTCTCACCCTTCAAGTCCAGGTACAAGCCGCCCGGAGGACCCCCGAAGGGGAGT
>JAUXCH010000922.1 GCA_030618975.1 Planctomycetia bacterium | reverse complement strand
CTGGGACCGATTCGGAGCATCGCGTTTAGCCCCGACGGTGAACTGGTGCTCACGGGCGCCGCGGACATCACGATGCCGATGTTCATCGTGCTGCACGTGGAGCCGGTGCCCGACCTGGCCTCGCCCTACCGCACGATGATCTGGGTGATCAGCGGCCTGATCCTGCTGCTGGGCACCGTCTTCTACTTCGTGTTCGTGCGGGGCGAGCAGCGCGAGGCGGAGCGCATGGAGGCCTTCCGCCGCGGACTCCGCAAGCGCATCCGCGAGCACGGCCAGGCGCGGACCCTGGGACCGGAGCAGGACGAGCAGGAGGACGCCGGGAAACCGTCATGACCAGCGTGCACCACCGGGAGCGCGTGCGCTTGCCCGGGCGTGAGACCGACATCGAGGTGGGGTGCGGCATTCGCGCACGGCTCTGGACCGCTCTCGCCGCCCGGTTCCCGCGGGCGTGGCGGTTCGGTCTGGTGCTGGACCGCCGGGTCGCCGACCTGTGGCCGATGGAAGCGCCGACGGTCGGACCGCGTCCCCTGGTGGTCCGCGTGGGGCCGGGCGAGGCGGCGAAGACCCGTCGCGTGCTGGCACGCATCCAGGACCGCCTCCTGGACCTCAAGCGCGACGAGCCGGTCGTCGCAATGGGCGGAGGCGCCCTGCTCGACGCGGCGGGGTTCGCCGCGGCGACGGTTCGCAGGGGGCTGGAGTGGATCGCGCTCCCGACCACGGTCCTGGGCATGGCGGACGCCGCCGTGGGTGGCAAGGTCGCGATCAACCACCCGCGGGGGAAGAACCTCCTCGGGGCGTTCCACCCGCCGGTGCTGGTGCTCGCCGACGTCGACATCCTGGCCACGCTGCTGCAGCGCGACCGGGTCGCCGGGCTGGCGGAGATGTACAAGATGGCGCGCATCGGGGACGCCGAGCTCCTCGACCTGCTCCGCCGAGGCGCGCCCGCCGACCCGGTGGCGTGGTGCGACGCGATCGCGCGAGCCGTGACGATCAAGGCGCGCATCGTGGAGGAGGACGAGCGCGATCAGGGTCTGCGCCGCGCGCTCAACTACGGCCACACGGTCGGCCACGCCCTGGAGCGCCTGCTGGGCCCGGACGCCGTGCGTCACGGGGAGGCCGTGGCCATGGGGATGGGACCCGCGGCCCGCATCGCTCTCGCGCGTGGGCTCGTGGACGGTGCCCTCGTCGAACGTCAGGCCCGGGACCTGGAACGCCTCGGCCTGGACCACGACGTGCCTCGCGGCGTCGACCGCGAGGCGCTGTTCGAGATCATGGGTCTCGACAAGAAGCGGCGTCCGGGCGCGGCGCACACCTTCGTGTTGCCGGTCGGTGACGTCGGTGTGCAGATCGCGGAGGACGTGAGCGAGGAGGAGATCCGAGCCGCGCTGGACCCGTAGATCAAGACTCGTACTTGAACGAGACCTTCACCTTCGCGCGGTAGTACTGGACCTTGCCCTCTTCCAGGTGCATGTCCAGCTGGGCGATCTCCGCGATCCGGAGGTCGCGGAGGTTCTTCGCCGCGGTCTCCACCGCGTTGGCGGCCGCCTTTTCCCACGATTCGGTGCTCGTGCCGACGAGCTCGATGACCTTGTAGACGCTCTCCGTCATGCTGTTGCCCTCCATCACGTCCGATGCTACCTCCGCGAGCCGTGCACGGGCAACCGGTAGGGTTCGCCGTCGTGCGCCCGGCCCCCGCCGCGGCTAGTCGTCGGAGACCTCTCCCCGCCACATCTGCTGGTCCGCGACGAACTGGTCCAGGAACTTGCGGTCGCTCTCCTTCACGTCGCCGTAGACCACGCGGATGGTCAGGACGCGTGAGCCGCCCTCCTCGACGTCCTCGACGGTGCCGACGTCTTCCACGTCGGCGTCCATCTCGAAGTAGTGGTCCTTCAGCGCGAACGGCTGGCGGAACTTGAGCTTCAGCTTCGCGTGGCGCTCGAGGTAGGCCTCCGCCGGATCACTCTCGCCGGACGGCTCGTAGCGGAAGGTGAGACCGTCCTGGTAGAGGCTCACGATGCGTCCGACCTGGTTGG
>JAUXCH010000672.1 GCA_030618975.1 Planctomycetia bacterium | reverse complement strand
GGTCGGCCATGGTGGAGGCATCATCGCACCGGCCGGGCGCTGCACGACTCCCGTGTAGCCTGCGGGCGTGTGGCGCCGCCTGCTCGAGGCTCTTCCCCGGGTGGCGGGGCGTCACTCGCCGACGGCGCGGGACGCCTGGTCGATCAGTGCGTCGGACAGGTACAACCCGGCCGCGCGGATCTCCTCGAGTATGGGACGTACGGTAGGGATCAGCCCGCGGCGCCGGGCGCGGACGACCAGGCCGACCGTGCCGATGACGGGGACCCGCAGCGCTGCAGCGCAGCGCCGTCCGGCCAGGTCGTCGAGGACGGCAATCGTGTCCGGCGATCGAGCCGCGGCAGCGAGCACGGCCGACTCGCCAGCGCCGAGATCCCACGCGGCGACGGTAGGCGGGACCTCCGTGGCCGGTATGACCTCGATCCAGGGGGTCCGCCTGACGGTCGTGATCGTGCGGCGGTCTTCTGCGCCGGCGAGGACCTCCGATATTCGACCACCGCGGGCACCCGAACGCGCTTCGCGGCACATCGCAGGATCTCGATGCGTCTGGCCAGCGACAGGACGATCAAGGGGGACGCATCAACGACCGCGAGCTCACTCACCGAGCGCCTCACGGCGCAGTTCCTCCGCGTCCACGGGGATCACGTCGATCTTGCGATGGCCCAACTCCAGCAGGAACGCCACACGATCGAGTCCGGCGATCTCGGCAGCCTTCTCCTGCGAGACGTCACCCCGCTGGTACCAGTGGATTGCGGCCGCGATGCGTAGTTCGTTTGCGAACTCCTCCGGGGAGCGGCGGAGGACCGAGAAGATGCTCTCCGGGAACTCGATCGAGACGGTCGTCATGACGCAGGTCCTTCGTGTGGACAGCACTCAGTCTACCAAGCTCACGGGATCGCGGTCGGAGAGCGCCTCGGCCGACGCGAGCCCGGCGGCGCTGAGGGCGGGTGCGAGATCCGGGGCGAGGAGGACGCGGTCGGCCATGGTGGAGGCATCATCGCACCGGCCGGGCGCTGCACGACTCCCGTGTAGCCTGCGGGCGTGTGGCGTCGCCTGCTCCCGCTCGTGCTCTCCGCCGTCTTCGCCCTGGCGGGCTGTCGTGGGCGCCCCGACCACCCGGTCCTGACCACCCTGCGGTCGCCGCCGCCCCCCGGCGTCGTCGCCGCCGAGCGGGCGCCGGAGCCCGGACCGCCCCAGGAGGGCATGCTCGCCCGCTCGATGCTCTTCCTCGGGTGGCAGGACGTGGAGACGCCGCTCCGGTACCTCGCATCGCGAACCACGCCGTTGACCGCAGAGCCCCGCATGGTCCAGCTGCGGCGCATCGAGCGCGCGGTGCTGAGGCGCTACCGGCGCGGCGGGCCCGTCGGCGGCCTGATCCGCAACGTGATCGCCGTCGGCTTCAGCGCGCAGCTTCCGATTCCGCCGCAAGTCCTCGCGGATCTCCTCCTCGACCCGGACTTCGAGCGGGAGGCCCTGGATGCGGATCGATTCGAGACCATCGGCTTCGAGTTCGACGTGGCCGGCGCCTCGCGCCGTCGGGCCCGGGTCGAGCTGCTGCGTCGTGGCCAATCTCCGTTCCGCTTCGACCTGCGCTTCACCTCGCTCACCGAACGGTGGGATCTGCCCGACGGCTCCGTGATCATGCGTCACGACCCGTACCCGGACCCGCCGCCGGAGCACGTGACCCTCTACCGCGGCGCGACGTGGATCGTGCCGGTGGGAACGGGGTCGAGGCTCACGGAGTTCGTCGTGATGGGCACGGACATCACGGTGCCCTTCTTCCTGCGCGGCTTCCTGCGTGGACAGTCCGTGAACGTGTTCCGCATCCGCGCGATCCGGATCTGGCGGCGCGCGCACGAGCTGGCGAGGCAGCGTCCGCACGACGCCGGGCGCCCTCCCCGGCACCGGTAGCACGGCGCTCGCGCCGATCCACGGGCTCGGTCCCGAGAAGCACGCCCGCGCGCTCGACCTGTGGCGGCGCGCGGGTCTGGAAGCGCTTCGACCCGCGGGTCGAGACGCCCCCGAGGTGTCCACCCGGCGGCTCGCGCGCGGCGCGCGCCTCGGGGGGGGCTCGCTCGCTACTCGTCCCCGTCGTTGGGTGCCGGGGGAGGTGCGGGGGGAGCCGGGGGCGCCGGCGGCTTGGGCGGCGCCGGTGGCGGAGTCTTCGGGAGGTCCGCCTCGGTGAGCGTGCCGTCGCCGTTCAGGTCGAGCGCGTCGAAGCGCTCGTCGCTGCCGGGGAACTCCTCGCGGCTGACCTCGCCGTCGCCGTCGGTGTCGAGACGCTTCAAGGCCTGGGGCGGGAGGCCGCGACCGTGTCGGCCGCGTGCGCGACCCGGACCCTGTCCTCCTGGCCCCTGCCCCCCGGGTCCCTGACCGGGTCCCTGTCCGGGCCCGCGGGGAGCGTCGGACGGATCGAGGAAGCCGTCGCCGTTTCGGTCGAGACGCTCGAACGGGACCGGGCCGGTGTATTCGTCCTTCGAGACCTTGCCGTCGCCGTCGGTGTCCATGGCCTTCAGCGCCTCGCGCATGCGCTGCGGGTCGGGTCGGTTGCCCGGACCCCGTCCCTGCCCGCGTCCGCCGCGGCGACCTCCAGGGAAGTCCTGCGCGTCGAGGAAGCCGTCGCCGTTGCGGTCGAGGCGTTCGAACGGAATGCGCCCCTCGTACTCCTCGGCGCTCACGCGGCCGTCGCCGTCGGTGTCGAGCTCCTGGAGCCGCTCCAGCAGGCGACCCCCCGGTCCGCGGCCCTGCCCCGGTCCGCGACCCTGGCCTCCAGGACCCTGGCCCCCACGACCCTGACCGCCGGGACGACCGCGGTGACCTGCCCGGTCGCACTCGGCGCGGTCGATGGCGCCGTCGTCGTTGGCGTCGAGGCGCTCGAAGATCTCGTCGGGTCCCTTGAACTCCTCGCGGGTGATCCGTCCGTCGCCGTCGGCGTCCATCTCGAGGAGTCGCCGGTGCCTCTCGGCGCCGCGATCGGCGGGACCGGCACCGGGCCCACCCTTCCCGGGGCCCTGCCCACCCTTCCCGCGGCCCTGTCCACCGTCCCCGCGTCGCGGACGGGAGCCGGCGGGGCCGCCGAGGTCCTCGCGCGTGATGGCGCCGTCGCCGTCGCGGTCGAGCAGCCGGAAGACCTCGGCACCGACGTCGATCTCGTCGGGCGTGACGCGCCCGTCGCCGTTGGCGTCGTACCTGTCGAGGAAGCGCGACGGCACGTCGTCGCCGTCGCCCGCCCACGCGGGCACGGCGGCCAGCGCGAGGAGCAGGAACGCGAGGGAAAGGAACTTCATGGGTGGCTCTCCGGTTCAGGGGGGCTTGAACCCCGCACCCGGCCCGGCGGAGCGGTCGACTCCGGGGCGGCCCGTGAGGATCGCCGAGACGAGAGCCGGGCGCCAGCGGTC
>JAUXCH010000863.1 GCA_030618975.1 Planctomycetia bacterium | reverse complement strand
TGCCGAAGTTGAAAGTGTCCTGTATAAACACGATGCCATCGCGGAAGTGGCCGTCATTGGTTTGCCCGATGAAAAATGGGGTGATGGTGCTGACCAGCGTGACGGCGACGAGGCCCCAGGTCAGGTGGATCGCATCGAAGTGGCCCGAGAGCCCGAGCCAGAAGGCCGCGAGGACGATCCAGGTCAGGACGAAGCGCAAGGCGGTACCCTCCCACCGCGAGGTGCGCAGCATACCGGCCCGGGGGAGGGGGTCCCGGGGGTGCCCCAAACGCGCCCCGGCGGTGAACCTGCCGGCGAAGTTCGTCCCGCCGCGCCCCGCACGCCTAGGCTGGAGGCATGAGCCCGCTCCTACGCGCCTCAGCCCTGGCCCTGGTCGCCGTCGGCGTGGGCGCCGCCGCCCTCTGGTGGACCGTGCCCCGGTCCCGCCCGGCGAGGCGCACCCTGCTCCTCACCGGCTTCGGGCCCTTCGGCGAATACGAATCGAACCCGGCCTGGGAGACCGCCCGGTCCCTGGACGGCGAACGGGTGGGCCGCACGCGGGTGGTGGCGGCGCGCCTCGACGTGACGTACGCCGAGGCGCCCGAGCAGCTCCGTGCGGCGATCGGGCGCCACGACCCCGACGTGGTGCTCTGTCTCGGGGTCGCACCCGGCCCCGCGCTCCGCCTCGAGCGGGTCGCGAGGAACCGGGACGAGTGCCCGCAGGCCGACAACGCAGGCGCCGTGCGCGAGGGTGCGGCGATCCGCGAGGGCGGGCCGGACGAGCTGCCGACGCGGCTGCCCGTGGACCGCCTGCTCGAGGCGCTCGAGGCCGCGGGGTTCGAAGAGGTCGTGACCAGCGAGGATGCGGGCGGCTACCTCTGCAACCACGTCTTCTACCGGCTGCTGGACGAGGTCGGCGCGTCCCGGGTCGCGGGGTTCGTCCACGTGCCGCCGCTGGAGGGGCCGTGGAACGAGGCGCGGCTCGCGCGCGCCGTCCGCGTGATCCTCGAGGTTCTCGACACGACGCCGTAGGACCCGTCCCGCTAGTGCGCGAAGCCCTCGTCAGTGCGTGAAGCCACTCGCGAGGACGGCGCCGCCGCCGGGCTCGTCCTCCACGACCTCGACACCCACGTCGGTGCGCGGCTCGATCATCCGGAGCACGCGCGCTCCGCTCGAGTGCGTGTCGGGCGCACGGAAGCTGGCCTCGGACCCGACGAGGTCGATCAGCGTCGTCACGGAGGGACGGGGCTCGTCCCGAACGGCGGGCTCCGCGCCGTGGATCCGGGCCCGCTCGTCGGCCATGTGGACCTCGGCGGCGTAGCCGACGAGGAGGCGCGCCAGCAGCGGTGCCGCGCTCTCCGGGGGCAGGTCCGACACCTCGACGCTCACGAGGCCGCCCTCGGGATCCGTCATGGCGAACCCGCGGGCGCCGTAGGTCACGAAGAGGCCGGTCAGCGTCTTCAGGTTGGTGGTCTGGGCCGTGGAGTCGTAGAAGGCGAGCAGGCTGTAGTCGCGCCCCCAGCGGTCGAGGATCGGCACGTGCGCCGCGATCCAGGCGCGGACCTCGTGTGCGCGCGCGCGACGCGCCAGGAGGCTGCGCAGAGAGGGCCCCCCCACCATGCCCGTCGGGGTCGGATGGTCGCCGTGGCTCGCCCCCGGGGTGCTCGCCGCGACGCACGGGATCAGCACGGGCCGGGCGGAGGCCGTGACCGGAAGGACGATGCCCTTCAGGACGACGCGGTCGACCCGGCCGCCGCCGATCAGCTCGCCGGCGGGGATGAACACCGGGTAGCGCGTGCCGTGCACGACGGCCACGAGGTCGTCGTCCGCACCCTCGCGCAGGATCACCTGACCCTTCTCGACGGCGTACGACAGGCCGACCATGCGCTCCAGCGCGGTACGCGAGGACCGCCCCTTCTCGGGCAGCAGGAGCGACACGTGCACGAAGGCCGGGGAGCCGCCCTCCGTCTGGATCGGATGCCGCCGCTCGGCGAGCGTCTTCTCGAGGTCGTCGCGCCCCCCCGGCAGCCGCAGGAAGTCGGCCACCCTACGTCCCGTGTCCAGCACGCGGACGGGGTCGGCGACGGTACGCAGCTCCTCCGGCCGCCGGGCGGCGAGCACGTGAAGTGCCGGGGACGACTGCAGGTGCAGCCAGGCGCTCTCGGTGATGAGGCGCTCCTCGCCGCCGTGGGCGTCGACGAGCCAGTAGGCGTCCTCGCCATAGTCGCGCTCGAAGGCCTCGCGCACCAGCCGGCGCGTCTCGCAGCGGGCGAGCACGCGCCGCGCCCCCTCGCGCCCCCCCGCGCCC
>JAUXCH010000635.1 GCA_030618975.1 Planctomycetia bacterium | reverse complement strand
GGCTGCCGTGGGCCGAAAATGCCCCCCGCGACGAGGCCGAGACCCTCGACGGGATCCGGAAGCGCGCGAAGCAACGGGGGTTCGCGCACCCCGACGACTACCCCCTGGGGATCTTCGACCGATCGTCGCCCCGCCACGTCCTGGGCGGGACCGGGTTCGTCCGGATCGACGCCGATCTCCGGCAGGCCGAGGTGGGCTACTGGCTACGGCCGGACTGCCGGGGCGCGGGGCTGTGCGTGGAGGCCGTCGGCCACCTGATCTCGTCGGGGTTCGCGGACTGGGGCTTTCGCCGCGTCGTGATCGAGTGCGACGGGGACAACGCCCCGTCGGTGCAGGTCGCCGAGCGGTTGGGGCTCCGCCGCGAGACGCACGAGGTTTCCTCCCGCTGGCTCGAGGACCGGGGCTGGGGCGATCGCGTAGGCTTCGCCGTGCTCGCCGGCGAGTGGGACGGCGAGCGCCACCGCGGACCCGGCCCCTGAAGGTCACGGCGGCCACACCGCCTGGAAGAGAGGACGAACCGCATGCCCGGAGAGCCCAAGGCCTACGCGGCGAGCCACCCCGCCGTCGCCCCCTACGTCGAGGCCCTGCTCGAGCCGGAGGACACGGTGCTCGCCGAGATCCGCGCGCGGAGCCGCGCGGCCGGGCTGCCCGACATCGCGGTCGGCCCCTTCGACGGCCGGCACCTGGAGGTGATCGCACGCGCGGCGGGCGCGAGGCGCATGGTCGAGATCGGAACGCTCGGCGGCTACAGCGCGGTCTGCCTGGCGCGCGCGCTGCGGGGTGACGGGCACCTCCACACCTTCGAGCTCGAGGCCGCGCACGCCGAGGTCGCCCGGGAGTCGCTCCACCGCGCCGGTCTCCTCGACCGGGTGACGATCCACGTGGGGCCGGCGCTGGATCGGCTGCAGGACGTGGAGGGCGACGGCCCGTTCGATCTCGTCTTCCTCGACGCGGACAAGGCCTCGTACCCGGACTACCTCGCGTGGGCCGAGCGGCACCTGAGGATCGGGGGCACGCTGCTCGCGGACAACGTGTTCCGCAAGCCGCGCGGCCGCGAGATGGCCGACGTGATCCACGCCTTCAACGAGCGACTGGCGAGCTCGGGGCGCTGGCGCGCGACGTTCCTCCCCCTGGAGGACGGGCTCGCCGTGGCGGTCCGGGTGGCGTAGCCCGACCCGGCTCCTCGGAGGGGGCGCTACTCCGTCTTCTCGAGAACGAACGGGTAGAGGAGCATCCCCACGCCCTTCAGGCGCTCGACGTCGTCGTCGGAGTAGCCGCCCATCGCGAGGATGCGCTCGATGGCCGCGGCCTCCGCGCGCGCCCGCGCCTGCACGACGCTGACGTGCGGGAAGATGAGATCCGGGTCCCTGGACGCCATCGGGGTGAGGACGCCGGGGATCTCGTCGACCCACTGGCGGCCGACCCAGTCCAACTTGGACACGTCCTCGACCTCCACGCCCGCGGTCTCGAAGAGCTGCGTGACGAGCTTCGTCTCCATGTCCTCGCGGTCGGTGGCCTCGACGGGCACGGCCAGGACGTACACGAGCGCGGGCGAGAGCAGGTCGAGCTTCAGGCGCCCTTCGGTGTCGGGGTGGAAGAGGATGCCCTTCTGGCTCTCGGTGAGCACGCCCTTCAGCGACGCGAGGAAGCGGAGCTTCGCGTCCACCTGGGCCACGGTCTTCGCGAGGTCGGGCGCACCCGGCGGCAGCGCCGAGAGCGACCGCGCCGTCTCGCCCACCCACGCGTCCCCGAGCACCTCGATCGCGAGCTCCTGGTCGCGCGTCAGCGGATCGGAGGCCCCCATGAGGGAGGCGCGGACCAGGTTCGCCACGACGGCCGGGTGCGTGTACGAGTTGTTGGGCGTCGAGTCGTCGAGGTCGCCGCCGAACCGCACGGCGAACTCCTCGAGCGGCGTGTTGTGCTTGACGATGTCCGCCAGCTCCTTGCCGCTCGGCTGACGGCCGGCCGCCAGGCTCTCGCGAAGCGGTGCGAGCACCTTCCCGAGCGCCGTCATGTGCCCGGAGAGCTCGGGCCACTTCGCCTGGTCGAACGCATCCGCCTTCTCGGGCAGCCCGAAGCGGAAGGCGGCGGGGTCGAAGGGCGGGGGGTTGAGCTCGACGAGCCGCGCCTGGAGCCGTTTGACGTCCTTCTCGAGATCGCGGTTCTCGGCGGTGAGCCCGAAGAACCGGTCGACGGCGTCCGGCGCGTCCGGGGCGGTCGCGTCGCTCGCGGGGTCGGCCGCGGCCTCCCCGGCCGCGGACGCACGCCCGGCGACGACCTCGGGCTCGCCCCCCCGAAGCGCCAGCCAGGTGACGCCGCCGACGATCAACGCGCCGAGGAGGAACGAGAGGAGGAGGTTGGTGAAGTTCATGGTGTGCTCCGGAATCGGGGAACGCCGGGTCCCGTAGAGGGCATCCCGTCGGCGGCGGAACCGGTACGTCCCATCGCCTCGGCGAGTCAGTCTTCCGCGTCGCCCGGCGACGGCTCGGGGACGACGCAGCGGATGCGGGGCGTGAGGAGGATCGTGATCTCCCTCAGGCCCCGGGCGACGTCGTCCTCGAGGCGGCCCGCGTCGAGGATCCGCCCGATCGCCCGCACCTGCGCCCGGGCCTGGGCCAAGGCGAAGTCGACACGTGCGAACGGGATGTCCAGGTCCCAGGGCAGCCGGGGCGTGAGGATGTCGGGCACCTCGTCGACCCACTGGCGGCCGACCCACGCGTAGGGCGTCGTGTCGACCTCCTCCGCGCCCGCGAGGAGGAAGAGACTCTCGAGGAGGGCCTGCTCGAGCTCGGCCCGGTCGTAGGCCGGCACGGAGTGGCGCAGGTTGAACAGCAGACCGGGCGTCAGCATGTCGAGTTGCAGCCGGCCCTCGGTGCGGGGATCGAAGGGGAGCGCGTGCTGGCGCGGCGTGAGGACGTCGCGCTTCACCGCCTCGAGGAAGCGGAGCTTCGCGTCCACCTCGGCCACGATCCTCGCGAGGGCGGGCGCGTCGGGGCGCGCCGCGGCCGCGAGGCGCTCCGCCTCCGCGGCCCAGGCGTCGCCGAGGACGCGCAGGCGGACCTCCTGGTCGCGGGAGAGGGGCTCCTCGACGAGCACGAGCGCGGCGCGGATGAGGTTGGCGAGCACGGCGGGGTGCGTGTAGGCGCTGTTCGCGCCGAGGCCCCCGAGCTCCGGCCCGATCCGGACCGCGAAGACGGAGAGCGGCGCGTTCTCCTTGTAGATGCGCGCCCGCAGCCCGGGCGACACGTCGTCCCGGTCCTGGACGGCGCGCAGCACGTCCACGTTGAGCACGCCGATCGCGCGCATGTGGCGCGCGAGGGAGAGCCAGTCCGTCTGGTCGAAGACCGAGGCCTGCTCGGGCACGAAGAACCGAAACGCCCGGGGGTCGACGGGGACGGGGTCGAGCGCGGCGACCTGCTGCGTGAGCGTCGCGACGCGTGCGCGAAGCGCGCGGTTCGCGGCCTCCGCGCCGGCGAGGCGTGCGTGCGCCTCGGGGCTGCCGGCGAGCGTGGCGTCGCCCGGGTCGGCGCCCGGTGCGACGCGGCGCGTCGAGGCGCCGGTCGCGGACGCCGTCGCCCGGTGCCCGGCTTCGCCGGGCGCTGGCGACGAGGCGCCCGCGCCCGCGCCGATCGCGGCGCCCGTACCGGCGAGCACGGC
>JAUXCH010000892.1 GCA_030618975.1 Planctomycetia bacterium | reverse complement strand
TCCACGATCGCGTCGGCGGGGTCGAGAATCGTCAGCTTGCGCCGGGCAGGGCCTGGCACCGCCGGTCCGGCTAGTCCCCCGGCTCCATCTCCCACGTGAGGTAGACGCTGCGGGTGATCGAGCGCGGGCCCTCGACGAGATCCACGATCGCGTCGGCGGGGTCGAGAATCGTCAGCTTGCGCCGGATGGGCCGGTAGCCGGGACGGTCCACCCAGACCTCGTAGGGCCCCGGCTCCGCGGGACCGAGCCGGTAGCGCCCCTCCTCCTGCTCGAACAGGAAGTGCGTGGAGGCGCGGCGCCAGTCGTCGTCGCCGGCGACCGTGCTGCCCAGCATCCCGCGACGCAGGAGGTCGAGGTAGTCGGATCCGTTGCGCGCGTTCTCCAGGTCGAGGAGCGCGCCGGAGATGGGATACTCGCCTCCGGCCTCCCTCAACTCGAGGGCCAGCCAGCCGCCTCGCTTCAGCCGGACGGTGAGGTGCACGTGCACGTCGTCCTTGAACCTCTCGAGGACGACGCGGCGGGCGGCGGGCGCGAACCCGGGCGCCCACGCGGCGAGGATGGCGGGCTTCTTCGGATCGAAACCGTCGAGCACGAAGGTGCCGTCCGCCGCGGAGACCGCGCGCCTCAGGTCGAGCTCGCGCGAGGACGCGGGACCGCCGCCCCGCGTGCCCAGCCAGTCCGGCTCGACGCCGCTGAGGAACGCACCGGGGACCGGGTCGCCAGCCTCGTCCACGACGCGGCCCGTGATGTGGATGCCGCGCGCGAGGCGAAGGGTACCGAGGTCGGTCGTCTTGCCTGGGCGCAGGAGCACCGGCAAGACGGTGCGGTGCAGGGTCGAGAACACGGAGAGCGTGCCCGACCGAGGCAGCAGGTGGTCGATGGCCACGTGGCCGCCGGACGTCGCCACCGCGCGGTCCACGTGGACCACGCCGTCCTCGGAACGTAGGAACACGCGCACGAACGCGAGGGGCTCGTCGTCCATGCCGTCGAGCACACGGAAGCGAAGCGACGCCGAACGCGACAGGACCAGTTTCACGGGCCCCGCGCCGGGCGTCACCGCGCGACGCACGCCCGGGACGAAGGGTGCCGGGTCGACGGGCGCCGTGTCCCCGGGCGCTCCCGCCACACCGGCCTCGTGGGCCGCGGTGACGAAGACCTGCTGCCCGATGCCCTCCACGTCGTCGAGGACGAATCGCCCCTCCGCGTCCGTCGACGTCGTGCGGCCGGCGGCGGCCACGCGGACGCCGCCGAGCGGAACGTTGTGGCCGTCGACGACGATGCCCTCGAGGCGTCGCGTGGGGTCCCCGTCCGCCGGACGAAGCGTCAGGACGGCGGGCGTGGCGCGCGGCAGCGCGAGCTCCGCGAAGAGCGGGCGGCGCCCCTCCACGTACGCCCGGACGAACACGGAGCCGAGCGGCAGGCCGTCGACGCGGAAGCGGCCGGCCCCGTCGGTCACGACCTCCCGGTCGCCGGGTGCCATGCCGGCCCCCTCGGCGGGGCCGGGCGAGACGAGGAGCCGGACGCCTGCGCGCGGCGCCCCACGCTCGCCGTCCACGACGCGGCCGTTCAGCGCGTGGCCGGGCGGCGGCGTGTACCCGGGCAGCAGGTAGACGGCGCCGACGGTGTCCGCCGTCACGACGTCGTCGAGCGGACGTCCCCCACCACGGATGGCGATGCGAAGCGGCAGGTCGGCGGGCACGTCGTCGATGCGGAAACGCCCGTCGTCGTCGGCTTCGGCAACGCGGGGCGCATCGAGCACCGTGGTCGTGCCGAAGAGCTCGCGAACGATCGCGGCGACGGCCGGCTCGACCCGCACGCGGACCGGTTCGGCCCGGTTCGCTGCGATGACGCGTCCCTCCAGCGCGACCACCGGGCGCGCGAGGCGCACGTCGCCGAGGTCGGTCTCCAGCACGCCCCACGCAGGTGGGACGGCTTCCCGGGTGGCGAAGGCCTGCCCAGGCGCGGTCACGCGGATCGAGAGCGCCGAGGCGACGGCACCGACCCAGACGATTCGGCCCTCCGCGTCCGTAGGCGCGGCCCGGCCGACCACGCCCGTCGGGCCCAGGCCCTCGACGAGGGCTCCCGGGATCGGCCGGCCGCTCTCGTCGACGGCTCGCCCGATCACCCGCCAGGCCGGCTCGAGTCGGACCTGGACGTCCCGGTCCCG
>JAUXCH010000866.1 GCA_030618975.1 Planctomycetia bacterium | reverse complement strand
GGTGCGGGCGGCGCCGGGCCGGGGGAGGGCGTCCGGCGAGGCGGCGGCCGCGGCTTCGAGGGCGCGGACGGTCGTCGTGCCGACGGCGACGACGCGGCCGCCGGCGCCCCGCGTCCGGCGCACGGCCTCGGCCGTGGTGGCGGGAACGTCGAACGCCTCCTCGTGCATCGGGTGGTCCTCGAGGCGGCCGGTGCGCACGGGCTCGAAGGTGCCGAGGCCGACGTGGAGGGTCAGGGTCCTTGTCTCGAGTCCCCGGTCCGCAAGCGCCTCGAGCAGGGCCGGGGTGAGGTGCAGCCCGGCGGTCGGCGCGGCGACGGCGCCGTCGTGCTTCGCAAAGACCGTCTGGTAGCGCTCGCGGTCGAGGGCCGCGCGCGGGTCGTCGGGATCGCGCCGGATGTAGGGCGGGAGCGGCATGCGACCGTGGCGCCCGAGGAGCGCGAGCAGGTCCGTGCCGACGCCTTCCGCGAGCCATCGCCCGCCGCCCGAGGCGGACACGAGGCGAATCGCCTCGCCGCCCGCGACCCTAAGCTCCTCGCCCACGCGGAGGGTGCCCCCTGCGCGTGCCAGCACGGACCAGCGGGCGTCGGCCTGCGCCTCGAGGGCGAGGAGCTCGACGCGCCCCCCCGTGCCGCGGCGTGCGTCGAGGCGCGCGGGCAGGACCCGCGTGTCGTTCAGGACGAGGAGGTCGCCGGGGGCGAGCAGGGCGGGCAGGTCGCGGACGCCGAGGTGGCGCGGAGAGGCACCGCCGGGGTCGAGGACGAGCAGGCGCGCGTCCTCGCGCCGGGCCGCGGGCTCCTGGGCGATGAGCGAGGCAGGCAGCTCGTAGTCGAGGTCGTCGGTACGCACGGCGCCCCCAGGGTACGGCCCGCCGGGATCAGGCGTGCGGTTCGGTCGTCTCGCGGCACTCGGCGCAGATGCCGTGCGTCACGAGGACCTCGGGGTCCACCGGGATGTAGTGGGCCAGGGGCAGCCAGTGTCCCTTGCGCGTGCTGACCCGCTTGCACCAGGCGCAGAGACGAACGAGCGAGCGATCGTGGCCCCCCGTGTAGAGGAAGGCGGCGTCGTCCTCGCGGCCGCTGCGCAGCAGCGCGGCCACGTGCTCGAGCAGCGTGCCCTGCTCCTGGCGGTAATGCGCTTCGAGATCCCGGATCCATGCCCGGTCGTCGTCGTCGAGGGACGCGAGCTCGGGGACGTTCCGCGTCAGGGCGTCGAGCTCGGCGATGCGGCACAGCGTCACGGCGGCCGCCACGTCGTAGGCACGGCGCGCGAGCCCGGCGCTCGCGGGGTCGCGTGCGAGGCACTGCGCGACGTCCGTCGCCATCTCGATGTCGAGCTCGCCGAAGCCCGGCCGCGCGCCGCCCGACTCGAATCCCGCGAGGAGGCGGGGCGCCTCCGCGCGCGCTGCCTCGTGGCGCTCCAGCGCCTGGAGGCACCCGAGACGCAGGATGCGGACGTACGTCCTCTTCAGGGTGGGCGCGTCGCCTACCCACCCGTCGACCAGGGCGAGCGCCTCCCCGGCGCGGCCCTCCTTGCGGAGGAGGGTGACCTCCAGCGCCAGGACGGTCACGCGCGCCAACGGGTCCTCCCGGTCCGCGAGAAACGCCCGGTAGGCCGCGGCCAGCGACCGGGCCTCGACGAGATCGCCGTCCCCGATCGCCCTCCACGCACGGGGCCAGAGGGCGAGATCGAGGAGGGAGGCCCGCGCCTCGGGGGCCTCGCCGGCGGCAAGACGGTCGAGGTCGTCGAGCGTGTCCTGGACGTGCGACGACAGGTCGAGCCCGACGAACGCGGTAGCGAGGTTGGAGAGGTGGAGGGCCTGGAACCGCGCGTGGCCCAGCGCGCGGGCCACGGCCAGGCCACGGCGGAACAGGAGGATCGCCTCGAAGCGCCTCTCCTGGAGCGCGAAGACGGTACCGAGGTTTCCGCAGGCGCGACACTCGGCCGCGGTGCCGGTACCGCGGCCGAGGACCAGGGCGTCCCGGAGGAGCGCCTCCGCCTCGTCGTACCGGCCCGTCTTGATCCGCGCAGCAGCCTGCGTCATCAGCGTCTCGACGCGATCGGCGCGGCTCGTGGGAGATTCGGTCATGCCTCGATCCTGGTCCGGGCCGCGGATTGTAGGTCGATCGGGGGGCCTGGGGCCCGGTCGGGACCCCGCCGGGACGGGGCTCGCCGGGATCAGGCGTGCGGTTCGGTCGTCTCGCGGCACTCGGCGCAGATGCCGTGCGTCACGAGGACCTCGGGGTCCACCGGGATGTAGTGGGCCAGGGGCAGCCAGTGTCC
>JAUXCH010000808.1 GCA_030618975.1 Planctomycetia bacterium | reverse complement strand
TCTCCAGCACGTGGGAGAACGAGTAGCGCGGATGCCCAGCCTCGACCGTACGTTCGCGCGAGCGGCACCGTGACGCCTCGTCGGGTGCTCGGACGCCTCACGGGGGCCGCGCTGCGCGCCGCGTCCCGTCGCAGCCTGCTCGCGCTCCGCGGCACGGGACGGCTGCGCGGGTTGGCCGGGCCGGTCGACGTGCGCTACGACGAGCTGGGCGTCCCGCACGTGAGCGCCCTCGGCGACGCGGACGCGCTCACCGCGGTCGGCGTGTGCCACGCGATCGACCGGTTCTTCCAGATGGACGTGATGCGCCGGGCGCTCTCCGGCCGGCTCGCGGAGACGGTGGGGGAGCGGAAGATCGGCGCCGGGCACCCGTTGCTCGGACCCGAGAGCACGACGGTCGACGCGGATCGCCTCATGCGGCAGCTCGACCTCGTGGGCGCGGCGCGGCGGACCGTGGCCGCCGCCCCGCCCGAGGACCGCGCGCTGCTCGACGCCTACGTGCGCGGCGTCAACGAGGCGCTCGCGCTGCTGAGGCGCCGGCGCCCGCTCGAGCACCGGCTGCTCGGCCTGGGGCTCGCGCCCTGGCGGCCCGTCGACTCGGTCCTCATCGCCAAGGGCCTGGCCCTCAACCTCAGCTTCAAGTGGCGCACGGCCCCGGTGCTGCAGGGGATCGCGGATCTGCTCGGTGCCCGGCCCCGGCTGCTCGAGGCGATCCTCCCGCCCTGTCCCCAGGCCGGGGACCTCGCGCTCGCGCGCATGGTTCGGCGCGGCGTCGACCAGGCGCTCGCCTTCCTCCCGAACGCCGTGCCGCTCGCGGGCAGCAACGCGTTCGTCGTGGGCGGCGGCCGGTCGGCGAGCGGGTTCCCCGTGCTGGCCTCGGACCCGCACCTCGAGCTCTCCCTGCCGTCGGTCTGGTACCTGCTGAGCGTGCGGGCCGGACGCTACGCCGCCGTCGGCTGCTCCCTGCCCGGTCTCCCCGGCGTCGTCATCGGGCGTACCCCCGGCGTCGCGTGGGGTCTCACGAACGGCATGATCGACGACGGCGACCTGTGGCTGGAGGAGGTCGACGGCCCCGGCAGCCGGTACCGCGTGGACGGTCGGTGGCGTCCCCTCGCCGTCGAGACGCAGGAGATCAAGAGGCGCGGAAAGGCGCCGCTGCTCATGCGCCTGAGGCGTACGCACCGCGGTCCGATCTTCACCGACGCGTTCGTGAACTGGCCGGGCCGTCCGCTCTCGCTGCGCATGACGCTCTACGAGCCCGCGGCAGACCTCCAGGCCTTCCTCGCCATGGGCCGGGCGCGCGACGTCGACGGCGTGTGCGAGGCGACGAGGACCTTCGGCGCGCCCGCCCAGAACCTCCTCGTGGCCGACACGAGCGGCCGCGCCGCCTACCGGCTGATGGGGCGCGTCCCCGAGCGCGCGCCGCACCCCGTGCATCCCGGGCTCTACCGCGACGGCACGACCACGAAGACGGACTGGACGGGCTGGATCGACCGCTCGCGGCTGCCCGCGTTCGAGATCGGTCCGGACGACGCCGTCGTCTCCGCGAACGAGCCCCACCTCGCCGAGGACGACGCGCCGTACCTCTCGCACCTCTACGAGCCGCCGTACCGCGCGAGCCGGCTCCGCGAGTGCTTCCTGGGACGGACCGGTCTCACGGCCGACGACCTGGCGGGCTTCCAGGTCGACGTGCGGAGCGCAGCCGTGCGTTGGTTCCGCATGCACGTGCTGCTGCCGCACGCCGACGCGGTCCGCCGCATGCGCCCGCACCTGGGACGCCTCGTCGACCTGCTCCTCACGTGGGACGGCGAGGAGGCGCCCGAGGCCGTCGGCCCCGCGCTCTGGCACCTCACGCACCACCACCTGCTCCGGCGCACGTTCGGCCCCGTGCTGGGAGCGGCCCTCCTCGATCGCTGGCTCGGGCTGGTGAACATGATGGAGGCGCCGCTCCGCCGGGCCTTCGAGGACGAGGACAGCCCGTGGGCCCCGCCGGCCGCGCGCGTCGCGCTCCTCCAGAGCGCGCTCGAGGACGCGGAGAAGGACCTCCATGCGCGCGGGTTGCCCGTGGGCGCGCCGTGGAGCGCGCTCCATCGGCTCACGCTCCGCCACCCGCTCTCCTCGCTGCCCGGGGTGGGCGACGCCTTCACGCGCGGACCCTTCGGGCTCCGCGGGAGCCCCTTCGCGCCGGCTTCCGGTCAGTACGCGCACACCCACCCCGCCGCCGTGACGGGCGGCGCCTCGTACCGCCACGTCTGCGACCTCGGCGACCTCGAAGGCGGGTCGAGGATGATCACGTTCGGCGGTCAGTCCGGCCACGTCGGCTCGCCGCACTACGACGACCTCACGCCGCTCTGGCTCGCGAACGAGGGCCTGCCGATGCGGCTGGAGGAACCGCCGCCGAACAGCCGCCTCCTCCGCCTCCTCCCCGGCTAACCCTCGTACGGTGCCAGGCACCATGCAAGGGACAACGCCCGTTCCCCCCCCCAGGCGGTGCCAAACCCTCGTACGGTGCCAGGCCCACGGCGAGGTGTAGCGCCGACTGTGCGAACTCATGCGGGGGGATATCCCCCC
>JAUXCH010000464.1 GCA_030618975.1 Planctomycetia bacterium | reverse complement strand
TTGTCCCTCGTACGGTGCCAGGCACCATGCAAGGAGGAGGGATCGATGCGCCTGCCCGTGCGGCCTTTCCCCGCGCCCCTACCCCTTGCATGGTGCCTGGCACCGTACGAGGGGTAGTACGCACGCTGGTGGTGCTCGCTTGTCTGCTGGGTGGAGCCGTGCCTGTGCGTGTGGCGGCGGCCACGCCTCTCGAGGCCGTGGAGGCCGAGTTCCGCCAGGCCGTGCGCCGTGTGCGTCCCGCGACGGTCGTCTGCGTGCCGTGGGGCGTTCCCCAAGGGCAGGCGGGAATCTCGTCCGGGGTGATCATCTCCGCGGACGGCCTGATCCTCTCGGACGGCGACGCCGGGCTGCGGCAGCACGTCGAGAACGGACGCGAGATCCGCACCTGGCTCTCCGACGTGCAGGTCCGCGTGCCCGCCGGCGAGAGCGCCTGGCGCACGTACCGGGCGCGCGTCATCGCGCGCGACCGCGAGGCCGACACCCCCCTCCTCAGGATCTACCCGCTGCCGCCCCACCCGCTGCCCTTCGTGCAGCTGGCCAGCAGCGACCGTGTCGCCGTCGGCTCGTTCGCCTTCGCCCTGGGCACGGCATTCGACGAGGACGGCCGCGCGCCGCCCACCGCCACGGCCGGCATCGTGGCGGCCTTCGAGCCCCACGCGCGGGGCGGGGCCGGGGGGCGACACGCGTGGCTCTACGTGACGGCCGGCGTGAATCGTGGCGTGAACGGCGGCCCCGTGGTCGACGTGGCGGGCCGGCTCGTCGGGACCGTCTCCTCCTGGGTCGAGCCGGAACCCGACCAGCCCTTCCAGTACCTCGGCAAGGTGGTGCCCATCGACCGGCTGCGCGCCGTGCACGCCCGACTGCGGTCGGCGCAGTCCACCTTCACCGCACCGGCTTCGCACGTGGCAGAAGGCAGGGCGCGCGCCCTCGAGATCACGTTCGGGGCCGCGGCCCGGAGGGCCGGTCCCTCGGTCCTCAGCCTCACGGTCTCCCGACGGAGACCGATCTCCAACCGATCGCCGTTCGAGCAGGTCGACACGCGTGTACGCCGCTGGCAGGGCCCCATCAGCGGCATCGCGGTCACCTCCGACGGTTGGATCGTCACCGCCCTCTACAACCTGGCGAACGTCGGGACGCTCGTGGAGCCGCTGTGGGGGGCGCCGGCCGGCGCGGCCCTCGCGACGGGTCTCGAGGACGTAGGGTCCATCACGGTTCACCTGCCGGACGGCGGGAGCGCGTCCGCTCGGCTCGTCGCGCACGACCGGCGTCTCGGCATCGCGCTCCTGAAGGCCGACCTGCCGGTGGGTCAGCTCCTCGACGTGCTCGAGCCGGCGCCCCGCGAGGTGTTCGAGGAGGGCCGGTTCGTGCTCGCGGTGGGGAACCCGTACGGCCCCAGGCGGCACGCGGAGCCGCTGCTCACCCTCGGGATGTTCTCGCGCCGCCACCCGGACGACGCCGCGGCGCCCTGGCGCGGTACGTGGCAGACCGACGCCCAGGCCTTCGACTCCAACACCGGGGGCGCGGCCGTCGACCTGGAGGGGCGGCTGCTCGGGCTGTTCACGCTCTGGTATCCCGCGCGGCACGGGCGGAGCTCCGGCATCGCCTTCGTCGTTCCGTGGACGAAGATCCTCGACGCGCTGCCCGCGCTCCAGAGAGGGCGCGGTCCCGTCCCCGGCTTCCTCGGCGTGAGGTTCCCGCGCGGCCGGGAGCCGCGCCTGGAGGCGGTGCTGCCGGGGACGGCCGCCGAGCGGGCGGGGCTCCTGCCAGGCGACCTCATCCGGCGCGTCGATCGCGAGGAGACGATCAGCGTCGAGGACGTCGTCATCGTGCTGGGGTTTCGCTGCGGCGGCGACCGGGTCGACGTCACGATCGAGCGCGACGGCATGCTCAGGACGTTGCCCGTCCGGCTCGGCGCCCGGGAGGACGCGCCGGGCGGCCCGCGTTGACCGCACGAGAGACCAGGGCTAGCCTCACCGGCATGCGATTCCTCCTTCTCGTGCTGGTCGGTGCGGGCGTCCTCGTGCCGTTCCGCCCGGTCCGGGCCGGCGAGGACGCCCTCCCCGCGGAGGTGGCCAAGGCCCTCGAGACCGTCCTCTCCATGCAGGCCGACCTCGTCGAGACCTGCGAGGAGATCCGCCGGCTCACCGTCAGCGTCGCCAACCTCCAGATCCCGAAGAAGGACGGGGAGCCCATCGAGGGCGAAGCCCCGCGGCGCGTCAGCGGCGGCTCCGGCGTGCTCGTGGAGCGGAAGCGGCGCATCTGGGTGATCACCAACGTGCACGTCGTCCTGGGCGCCGACGCGATCCAGGTGATCACGTTCGACGGGCAGCGCCGCGACGTCCTCGTGCACGACCAGATCCCGCTGTACGACATCGCGCTCCTCTCGTTTCCGAAGCAGCCGCGCGATCTCGATGCCTACACGCTGAATCCCTCGAAGATCAAGGCCAGCCGCGAGCTCCAGGAGGGCGCGTGGGTGGTGGCTACGGGCAACCCTTTCTTTCTTGCCACCGACGGCAAGCCCGTGACCACGTTGGGCGTCGTGTCGGGGAAGGACCGGATCCTGGGCGCCGGGTTCCTGTACGGGAGTGCCATCCAGCACGACGCCGAGGTCAACCCCGGGAACAGCGGCGGCCCGCTCTGGAATCGCCGCGGGGACCTCGTCGGGATCAACGGGATGATCTCCATCCGCCCCGGCGCGGGGGCCCGTGCGAACACGGGCGCGTCGTTCTCCATCCCCATCCACCAGGTCGCCGCGTTCCTCACGGCGATGATCGACCAGGGAACGAACGCCGCGGCGGGCTTCCTCGGGCTCCAGGTCAAGACGGCCGTCGACGCCCAAGGCAACCCGCGCGGCGCGGAGGTCGTGAAGGTCCACGAGAAGAGTCCGGTGGGGGGGAGCGCGAAGAAGGGGCTCCGGCAGGGCGACGTGATCCAGGTGATCTGGGGCTTCGGCGAGAACCACCGGATCCACACGGCGTCCGACATCACGAACCTGCTCTCGCTCTGCCGCGTCGGCACCTTCCTCAAGATCAAGTACAAGCGCGGGAACCGCTTCTACGAGTGGTCCGGGCGCCTGCCCGCACGGCCGAAGGGCAGGCGGTAGCGTGCGGCGTCTCGCCTGCCTGCTCCTTCTGGCGCCGATGCTCTGCCCCGCCCCGGCCGGGGCGGGGGGCGGCATCCCGGCGGTCGAGAGGGAGTTCAAGAAGGCCATCGAGAAGGTCTCTCCGGCGTGCGTGATCTGCGTGCCCCGCGGCGTGGCCAACGAGAAGCGGGGGTCCTCCTCCGGCGTCGTCATCAGCCGCGACGGCTACGTGCTGTCCGACGGAGAGGTCGGCAAGGTCGTGAAGCGCGAAGGGCGTCGCGAGCGGCTCGAGAAGCTCGTGGACGAGGTCGACGTGCGCGTGCCCGACCTCGAGCGCGGAGGATTCGCAACCTATCCCGCCGTCGTCGTTCGCCGCAACCGCTCGATCAACGCGGCCCTCCTGCGCATCCTGGCGCCGCCCGCCGGCGGGTTCCGGGACTGTCTGCCCCCCGCCACGAGCGAGCACCTGCGGGTGGGGGACTTCACGTTCGTCATGGGCAACGCGTTCGACATGGCGAAGGAGGCGCCTCCCACCCTCACGGCCGGCGTGGTCTCCTCGCTCACCCCGCTCCCGGCCGGCGACGGGGGAGGCGCCTTCGAGTCCATCTACACCTCCGCAGCCGTGAACCCCGGCGTCAACGGCGGCCCCTGCGTCGACATCGAGGGGCGCCTGGTGGGCACGGTGTCGACGTGGCTCCCCGCCGTGCCCGGGGAGCCCTACCAGTTCCTCGTCAAGGTGGTTCCCATGGACCGCATCCGGGCGGCCTGCGAGGACCTGCCCGAGGCCGGCAGGCTGTTCGGCGACCCGCCGAAGCGCCGGCGGAGCGCGAAGGCGTCCCAGGCCCTGGAGCGGGTCTTCCGGTTCATGGCGCGGCGCGCCCGGCCCGCGGTGGTCAGCCTCGAGGTGAAGCGCAAGCAAGCGCTCGGCATCCGGGCGCTCGGGCAGCGGGGGCTGGTGGACAGTCCGCGCTACCTCGGGCCCGTCAGCGGCGTGCTCGTGGACGACGACGGCTGGATCGTCACGAGCCTCTACAACCTCGCGAATACGCTCGAGCTCCTCCTCCCGGGGACGAAGCTGCCCCCTCTCCAGCAGGTCGGCACCGGTCTGCAGGCCATCGAGTCGGTGACCGTGTACCTCCCGGACGGCGGGCAGGCCGAGGCGCGGGTCGTGGCGCACGACGGGCGGCTCGGCATCGCGTTGCTGAAGGCCGAGCTGCCGCAGGGCGACGCGACCCGGGTCGCGTCCCGGACGCTCGAGGCGGCGCCGCCGGACGCGTTCGAGGTCGGACGCTTCGTGCTCGCCCTGGGCAACCCGTTCGGTGAGCAGGGGAATCCGGACCCGCTGCTCACGATCGGCATCCTTGCGAAGCAGCACGCCGTCGACGCCCCCGCCGCCTGGCGAGGCCAGTGGCAGACGGACGCCGGCGTCACCGACGGGAACTGCGGGGGGGCGCTGGTGGACCTCGAGGGCCGCCTCCTCGGCATCCTCCAGATCTGGCACCCCGCCGGCCACGGCCGCAATTCCGGAATCGGCTTCGTCGTCCCCTGGCCCGAGATCGTGAAGGCCCTGCCCGGCCTGGAGAAGGGGCTGTCGCCCGCTCGCGGCTTCCTGGGGGTCCGGTGGCGTCCCGGCGCAACCGATCCCGTGCTC
>JAUXCH010000948.1 GCA_030618975.1 Planctomycetia bacterium | reverse complement strand
TCCGACTTCCCAGCAGGGGTACGAGCGCCACGAGGGCGATGATTCGGGGTCCGCGTCGCATGATCGTGCCTCCAGTCGCACCATTGTGCCGCCCCGGGGGCCTTCCACCCGGAGAATCGCAGGGCGCAGGGTCTTCGAGAATGCAGGGTTTTCGAGATGCAGGGTCTTCGAGATCCAGTACCGCTCAGCCGGCCAGCAGGTTTCGCATCCTCCGGACGGCCTCGCGGATCCGCTCCACGTCCGCGGTGAACGAGAAGCGCAGGAATCCCTCCCCCGCGCGCCCGAACGCCGGTCCTTCGACGCACGCCACGCCCGCCTCTTCCAGGAGGGCGTCCGCGAGGGTCCGGGCACCCCGTCCCGTCCCGCGCACGTCCGCAAACGCAAAGAACGAGCCCTCCGGCAGATCACAGGTCACCCCGGGGAGGCTCCGGAGCCCTTCGACCAGGGCATCGCGGCGCTCCCGGAACACGTCCACCCGGCGCGCGACCTCGTCCTGCGGCCCCTGGAGCGCGGCCACGGCCGCGCGTTGGACGAAGTTCACGGCGCACGAGTTGCTGTTGGTCATCAACTTCTCGTAGAGCGGGGCGAGCTCCGGCGGTGCGACCGCGTAGCCCAGGCGCCAGCCGGTCATGCTGTACGTCTTCGAGAAGCCGTCCAGGATCACCGTCTTCCCGGCCATCCCGTCGCACCGGGAGATGCTCACGTGCTCGGCGCCGTACAGGATGCGGCTGTAGATCTCGTCGGACAACACGCAGAGATCGCGGTCGCGGCACAGCGCGGCGATCTTCTCGATCTCGTCGGCGTGGTGCACGACCCCCGTCGGGTTCCCCGGGCTGTTCAGGATCACCAGCCGCGTCTTCTCCGTGATCGCCTCGGCCAGCCCCTCGAGATCCGGCCGTGTCTCCGTGCCGCTGCCGGGGTGGTAGGGCCGGCCGACCGCCCCTACGGCGTGGGTCATCGACTCGAAGATGGGGAAGCCGGGGTCCGGGTACACGACCTCGTCGCCCGGGTTCACCACGGCGAGGAGCGTGTAGAAGATCACCGGCTTGCCGCCCGGACACACGACGACCTGCGTCGGATCCACGGGGATCTTCCGCGTCGCGGCGACGTCCGCCGCGATCGTCTCGCGCAGGGGCAGGAAGCCCGCCGCCGGCGCGTAGCCGGTATGCCCGTCCCGCAGCGCCGTCACCGCTGCCTCCACGATGTGAGCGGGCGTCGGGAAGTCCGGCTCCCCCATCTCGAGGTGGATCACGTCGCGGCCTGCGGTCTCGAGCGCCCGGGCGCGCGCCCGCACGCCGAAGGCCGCCTCGGTTCCCATCCGGTGCATCCGATCGGCGATGGGCATCGTCTCCTCCTCGGCTCGGGGGACGCGTGGGTGCGGCAGGCTATCCTTCGACGGTGGACCCCGCGACCGAAGAACCCACTCCGCCCTCCGCCGACGACCTCCTGCCCCCGGCCCGCCGAGTCCTCCCCTCCCTGGCGGCCTTCCTTGCGAGGCGCGGCCTGACACCGCGCACCCTGGCCGTCTCGGGGCTCGCGTTCTGCACGCTCGCCTCCCTCTGCTACGTCGTCCGCCACCCCGGCCTCGCGGGCGTCCTGGGCCTGGTCGGGCTCCTGCTCGGCGAGATCGCGCGCGCCCCCGCCGGCGAGAAGGACCCGCTCGTCGGCGGCTTCAACCTCCTCTCCGACCTCGCCATCGCCGCGGGCTTCGTCGCCGCGGCAGCGCTCGACGCGTCGGGGATCTGCGTCCTGCTGGGCCTCCTCGCCCTGATCCTCCTGGCCTGGCTGCCCTACCTCGAGGCACTCCCGTCCGGAGGTTTGGCTTCCGGAGGTTTGGCTTCCGGAGGTTTGGCTTCCGGAGGTTTGGCTTCCGGAGGTTTGGCTTC
>JAUXCH010000553.1 GCA_030618975.1 Planctomycetia bacterium | reverse complement strand
CGGGTCCTGCGACCAGCGCGGCACCTGCGGCCCGCGCGGGCGATGCGACCAGGCACACGCACGCGGAAACGACCGCGGCCCCCGGGGACGGCGTGGAGGATGCTCCGGCGACTGCGGGTCCTGCGACCAGCGCGGCACCTGCGGCCAGCGCGGACGCTGCGACGGCAACTGCGCGCCGAGGGGCCGTGGGCAGGGCGTGCACCGGTTCTTCCGGTCCTTCGACGACGGCTCGAGCTGGCGGCCTGCCAAGGTCGAGGCCCCGGGCCGCGTCGAGCACTGGGGGCACGTGCATCCGGCGCCCCACGACACGACCTCCGCGGGCGGCGAGGGGCCCGGTGCCCCGGCGCCCGAGCTCCGGTATCTGCGCCGCCTGATCGGCGAGGACCGGATTCCCGGCTCGGCGCAGGTCGTCATCGAGGGCCTCGACCTGCTCCCGCCGGACCTGCTCGAGAAGGTGCCCCCGGGCGTGATCGACGAGGTGATGAAGGAGATGCGGGCCCTGGGCCTCGGGGACCTGTTCGGGCCCGCGAAGCGCGACTGCGACGGCTGCCCGAAGAAGGACACCTGCAAGGGCGACTGCGACGGCTGCCCGAAGAAGGGCACCTGCGAGGGCGACTGCAAGGACTGCCCCCAGGCGAAGGACGGATCGTGCACGGGCGACTGCGAGGGCTGCCCGAGCCGGAAGGACGCCGGGAAGAAGGAGGGCTGCGGGTCCTGCCCGGGCGGCGCAGCGAAGTAGGTCGCGCTCAGGTCGCGAGGGAGATCTCTCGCGGCCCTTCCCGGTCGCGCACGAACGCGCGCACGACGGGTGCGCGGCCGTCACCCTGCCCCATCACGATCAGTACGCGGGCGTTGGGCCCCAGGGCCTCGGCGGCCGTCATGCCCTCGATGTCGGACTCGCTCAGCTCCGCCGGGCCCTTCAGGTGACCGTGCCAGAAGCCGAGGACGGTGAGCCCGTGCTCCCGCCCCGCGCGCGCAACCCGCAGGATCTCCTGCGGCGCGATCCGAAACGCTCGCTCCGGGTTCGGGTGCAGGTTCGACGTCGAGGGGGCCTCGCCGATCCGCACGGACTTCCCATCGACGCGCCCCAGCAGCACGCCGCACGGCTCCTCGGGCGAGGCACCTTCCGCAGCACCTTCCGCGGCACCTTCAGAGGCATCTTCAGAGGCGCTGGCCAACGCGTCGGCCAAGGCATCGGATTGCGCGCGCAGCAGTGCCCGCATCGCCTCCGGTGCGATCCAAGCCCTGACCGGAGCAGCAACTTCCATCCGCGCATCCCCTGGCGTGAAACGGACCATATGCGGGACCACCCACCTCGAGTTTTCGATCTCCCAGGCGGCCCACTATAGCGCACGGGGCGCTCCGGGGGGGAGACCCTCCGCCACGAGCAGACGCATCTTCCGCAGAACCCGTAGAATCGTCCCACGAAAACGAGTTCGCACCGCACGGAGAACGGCATGCCCGAAGAGCCCAAGACCGTCTTCAAGTTCACGGCCGAGGGGGTCGACCTCGAGTTTGCCGGCTCCGAGGAGTTCGTCGTGAAGCAGGTCCAGCGCTTCCGCCCGTTCCTGGAGGCGGCCGTCGGCGAGGCGACACCCGCCGACGAGGGGCAGGCCGAGTCGGCCGACAGCGGCGAGGAGAAGCAGACCCTCGATGTCTTCTACGGCGCCCGGCCCACGCGTGAGGGGCGAGGCGCGATCCAGGACCGGATCCTCCTGTTCATCTACTACCTCCAGAACGTGCAGGGCAAGCAGGCCGTGTCGAAGGAGGACATCGGGTGGTGCTTCACCCAGGTCGGTCTGCACACGCCGAAGAACCTGCTGAACGCGCTGGGCAACATGAAGCGCAAGCTCGGGTACCTGCAGGGTGGGGGCCGCCGCGGCCTCTACCGCCTCGCGCCCAAGGGCCAGCAGTACGTCGAGGAGCGCTTCCGCGCCGTGTGATCCCGCGGGTCACGCGTCCGGAAGGAAGCTCCGGAGGACGTAGGACGTCAGGTCCAGGCCGAGCGGCGTGAGCCGCAGCCGCGTCCCCTCCACGAGCAAAAGGCCGGCGCGGACGTGCTTCTCGATCGCTGTCGCGTGCCGCTCCCGCGCGTCGACGCCCAGGCGACTGGCGAGCTCGTCGAGATCGACGCCCTCGACGAGCCGTAGCCCCATCATCAGCGCGTCGAAGAGCGCGACCTCGGACGTCGACTCCTCGGTCCACTCGACGGCCGCGCCGCGCGCGTCGATGGCGCGCGCGTACTCGGCGGGATCGTCGACGTTCTTCCACCGGGACCGTCCCGCGTGCGAATGCGCGCCGGCGCCGAGTCCGATCCAGTCCGCGTCCCGCCAGTAGGCCAGGTTGTGGCGGGACGCCTCTCCGGGCCGGGCGAAGTTGCTGATCTCGTAGCGTGCGTAGCCTGCGGCCGCCAGCTGGTGCACCGCGAGGTGGAGGTGCGAGAGATCGCGCTCGTCGTCCGGTTCCGGCAGACGACCGCGCCGCACGAGGCGCTCGAACGGCGTTCCTTCCTCGATCGTCAACACGTACGCGCTCACGTGATCGGGCTCGAGCGCCGTGACGCGGGAGAGGTCCCGCGCCTGCTCCGCGAGGCTCTGGCCCGGGATCGCGAGGATCAGGTCGAGCGAGACGCGCGCGATGCCGCCGGCGCGCGCCCGGTCGACGGCACGCCCGATCTGCGAAGCCTCGTGGATCCGACCCAGCGTGCCGAGGTGCGCGTCGTCGAACGACTGGGCCCCGACCGAGACCCGGTTCACGCCGGCATCCCGGAGGACCGCCACCTTCTCGCCGTCGAGCGAACCCGGGTTGGCCTCGACCGTGAACTCGCCGACCGCGCCGCCCGCAGCCTCGCGCAGGCCCTCGAGGATCCGCGCCAGCCGGCCCGCGTCGCCGTAGGTGGGGGTGCCGCCGCCGACGTACAGCGTTTCCAGGCCCGTCCCCGGGAGCCGGGTGCGTGCCTCCGCGAGGAGCGCGTCGGCGTACGCGTCCATGTCCGCGTCCCGGCCCGCGTACGCGTTGAAATCGCAGTAGGGGCAGCGACGCGCGCAGAAAGGCAGGTGGACGTACGCGTGTGCCGCGTCGACGTGCGCCGTGTCAGTCGTCGTCGCCACCGAGATCCCTGCGAAGACCCTCGAGCGCCTTGTGCTCGAGCTGACGGACTCGTTCGCGTGAGATGCCGAGCTCCTTCGCGATCTGCCTGAGCGTGTGCGAGAACTCGTGCCCGTTGATCCCGTAACGCATGCGCAGGATGGTCGCCTCGCGCTTCGGCAGCACCTCGAGCTCGCTCTCGAGCCGCTGCAGGTCGAGCGACAGGCAGGTCGTCCGATCGGGCCGCTCGGCGCGCGGGTCGACGAGGGCTTCGACGCTGTCGAACAGCACGTCGAGCGACACGGCGTCGCCACCTGTTCGCGTGGCGTGATGCAGCCGCAAGATGAACTTCCGACGCGCGGGCGTGGGATCCATCGCTTGCAGGAGCTCCGCGTCCGTGGGTTCCCGGTCGTGTTCCCGGGCAAACGCGCGCGCGTGGGCCCGCCAGCGACCGAGCTCCTCGGCCATGTAGCGCGGGATCCGGACCGTCTTCACGGTGTCTACGATGGCGCGCCGGACCGCCTGCCGGATCCACCACGTGGCGTAGGTCGAGAAGCGCGTCTCCCTCTCGGGATCGAACTTCTCGACGGCGTGGACCAGCCCGACGTTGCCTTCCTCCACGAGGTCGGAGAGGACGAGGCCCCGGTTCCGGTACCTCTTCGCGATGGAGATCACCAGGCGGAGGTTGCTCCGGATCATCCGGTCCCGGGCCTCCCACGCCTCCCACTCGAGGCTCTGGACCGTACGCGCGAGCTCCCGCTCCTCGACCGGATCGAGCAGGGGGTACTTCCGGATCTGCGCGAGGTAGATCTCGAAGTCCGGATCGCCGCTGACTCGTGTCGCCATGGGGGTCCGCCCTGATTCCTCTCGTCGGAGGATGCTAGATGCTATGCGCGCCGAGAGGTCGGAACCGTCAGAGAGACTGTTCCGGCCGCGACCCTGACTTCGGCAGGACGGTCTCGCAGCGGGGAAGACGGGTCGCCCGGACCCACCAGCGCCCCAACCTAGACATGGGGCGGGCGACT
>JAUXCH010000230.1 GCA_030618975.1 Planctomycetia bacterium | reverse complement strand
CGAGCCGGCCGAGGGGCTGGACGTGTCGTCGGGCGCGCTCGGGAGCGTGGCCTGGTACGAGGACGGCGTCTCGCACGAGGGGCCGGTGTGGACGAAGCGCTTCGAACGGCCCGTCGTCGGCGGGTACGGGCGTGCGTGCGCGCTCGGCGTCCGCCGGAACGGGGAGCTGCTCGGCGTCCTCGCCCTCGGCTTCGGCATGCAGTTCATCGCCGACTACCTCCGGAAGGTCCAGGTCGCGGAGACGGGCGTCGTCATCGGCGTGCACGCGGACACCGGCCAGATCACCGTCGCCCCCACGCCGGAGGTGAGGGAGCGGCTGGGCCCCGTCGTCGAGGAGGCGATCGCCGAGCTCCCCGGCGGCGTCGCCGGGCTCGAGGCCGACCGTCCCTTCACGACGACCATCGAGCAGGGCGGCGTCGACTACGCCGTGTCGCTGGAGCTCCAGGTCTTCCGCGAGACGGTGCGCTGGGTCAGCGCCGTCGTCATCCCCGTGAAGGAACTGGTGGGGTTCCTCAACCGGTTCCTCGTGTACGCCCTCGTCGGCATCGGCCTGCTCTTCCTGGCCGCCGTCCTCCTCGCGGGCCTCGTCGCGGCCCGCATCGCCAAGCCCCTGAAGGTCGTGGCGGCCGACCTCGCCCGCGTGGGGAACTTCGATCTCTCCTCCACGACCATGCCCCCGTCCTTCATCGAGGAGGTCGCGGTCGTCGGGGATGCGGTGGACCGCATGAAGGCGAGCCTGCGCTCGTTCGGCCGCTACGTGCCGACCGACCTCGTCCGGGATCTCCTGGCCCAGGGCCAGGAGGCGCGGCTCGACGGGCGCGAGCGCCCGCTGACCCTCTTCTTCTCGGACGTGAAGGGATTCACGAGCGTGAGCGAAGGGATGGCGCCGCAGCGATTGATCGACGCGCTCGGCGACTACCTCGACGTGGTGGTGAAGGCCGTGGACAACCGGCAGGGCACCATCGACAAGTTCATGGGCGACGGCGTGCTCGCCTTCTTCAACGCGCCGCGTGACGACGAGGACCACGTCGTGCACGCGTGCCACGCCGCGCTCGAGACCCAGGCGCAGCTTGCTGCGGCGCGGGACGGCTGGGTGAACGGCGGCCGTCCGGCGTTCTTCACCCGGATCGGACTTCACACGGCCGAGGTCATCGTCGGCAACATGGGAACGCCCGAGCGGTTCTCCTACACCGTGCTCGGCGACGGCGTGAACCTGGCGGCTCGGCTCGAATCCCTCAACAAGGCGTACGGCACCTGGATCCTCGCCAGCGACGACGTGCGACGAGCATCCGGCGACGCGTTCGAATGGCGGCACATGGACCGGACCGCCGTCGCGGGTCGCGTCGGCGGGACCGAGATCTACGAGCTCCTGGGCGAGGCCGGACGTGTCGACGAGGTTCTCCTCCAGGCACGCGACGCCTACGAGGAGGCCCTCGACCACTACCTCGGTCGTCGCTTCGAGGAGGCGGCCCGCGCCTTCGCGCACGCCGCCTCGCTCCGCCCCGACGACGCGGCGGCTGTCACGCTGGGCCGCCGTGCCGAGGCCTACGCCTCCGAGGCGCCGCCCGCCGACTGGGACGGCGTGTTCGTGCAGACGCAGAAGTAGGGCTCCGCAAGGCCCTGCAGAAGCCGACAATCCGTACCGGGTGCCGATTGTCGGTACCGGGGGGCATTCGGCGGGAACGGCTCCTCCCGGAGGCGTGGTGCAGGACCAAGGCGCTTGCGTCTCCGTGCGGCGACGGCTACAAGCCACGCCATGGAACTTGCCCTGTCTACCGGTAGCTGGGTGGCCGTCGGCGTCGGCGCCGTGGTCGTCCTGTGGGTCGTCATCACCTTCAACGGCATCGTGCGGCTGAGAAACCGCGTGAACGAGGCCTTCAGCGGCGTCGACGTGCAGCTGAAGCGTCGCCACGACCTCGTCCCCAACCTCGTGAAGACCGTGAAGGCCTACGCGAAGCACGAACGGGAGACCCTCGAGGAGGTCGTCGAGGCGCGCGGCGCCGCGGAGCAGGCGGAGGCGATGGGGGATCGGCAGCAGACGGAGAACGGCCTGAGCCGCAGCCTCGACAAGCTGATCGCGCTGGTCGAGCGGTACCCGGAGTTGAAGGCCGACGGCAACTTCCGGCGCCTGCACGGCGATCTGGTCCAGATCGAGAACGACCTGCAGTACGCCCGGCGCTACTACAACGGCACCGTCCGAGACCACAACACGCGCATCCAGCAGTTCCCCGCCACCGTGCTCGCGGCTCTCCTGTCCGCCAAGCCGAGAGAGTTCTTCGAGATCGAGGACCCGGCGGAGCGCGGTACCCAGCAGATCTCGTTCGACGACGTGGAGTGAGACGATGAACGTGTCCGGGTTTGGGTTCGTGACAAGGCGCCTGATCCTGCCCTTGGGTCTCCTGTTCGCGCTCGGCCTGTCGGCGTCGCCCGCGTGGGCACGCTGGCTGGAGGTCGAGGACTTCCACGCCGACATCACGGTGGAGAAGGAGGGCTCGATCCTCGTGGAGGAGCGGCTCCGCATCGACTTTCGAGGGAGCTGGAACGGCATCTTCCGCAGCGTCAAGATCGGCTACACGTACGCGCGGGGCCTCCGCGGCACGGTCCGGATCGAGATGCTCGCCGTCGAGGACGGCGAGGGCAACGAGCTCGAGTACTGGAAGTCGCGCAACGACTCGTACCTGAACCTGAAGATCCGCGTGCCCGGAGCGAACGACGCGAAGCGGGACGTCGTGATCCGCTACCGGGCCCGAAACGTCATTCGGATCCAGGACTACACCGCCGAGGACTTCGGCGTGATGGACGAGCTGTACTGGAACGTCACGGGGGACGAGTGGGACATGCCGATCGTCCACGCGTCGGCGCGCATCCGACTCCCCTCCGACATTCCCCTGGAACTCGTGCAGGCCAAGGCCTACACCGGCCGGCGCGGGGACAAGGGGAGTGCCTTCGATCTGCACCGCGAGCAGGGCCCCCTGATCCGCATCGAGACGACGGGCATGCTTGCCGCGACCGAGGGCCTCACCGCCGTCGTCATCTTCCCGCCCGGCTACGTGGCGCACCCGTCGACCGCGACGCGGGCGGGGTGGTGGTTCCAGGACAACTGGACCCTGCTGATCCCGCTGCTCCTGGTCTTCCTGTGGTGGCTGGCCTGGTGGCGATGGGGCCGCGACCCGATGAAGGGGCGCACGATCATTCCGGAGTGGGAGCTTCCGGAGGGGCTCCAACCCTCGGAGGTGGGGGTCCTCGTCGACGACTCCTTCGATCAGCGCGACCTGACCGCCGCCATCATCCACCTCGCCGTCCAGGGCGTGATCACGATCCACGAAGAGGACGACGGCGACGACTTCCGGCTGGAGCTGCACCCGGACGTACGGCAGAAGACCTCGCTCGAGTCCTACCAGAAGCGTCTGCTCGACGGCCTGTTCGACGGCGACGAGACGGAGGTGCAACTGTCCTCGCTCAAGCACGAGTTCGTCTCCGGCCTGAAGAAGGTGAAGACCTCGGTGCTCGACCGCCTCGTGAGCCTGAAGTACTTCGAGAAGCGGCCCGACAAGGCCGTCGAGCGCTGGAGCGGGCTCACCTTCCTCGCGTTGATCGGCCTCGTGGCTTTCGGCTGGTTCGCCAAGGCGCCGCTGCCGTACTGGATCCTCTCCCTGCTCTGCGTGATCGTGATGTTCGTGATCGCCCGGCAGATGCCGCGGCGGACGAAGCGCGGCCTCGACGCGCTGGCCCGCGTGAAGGGGATGGAGGAGTACCTCGTCACGGCCGAGAAGGAGCGGATGAAGGTGCTCCCGCTCGACCACTTCGAGAAGCTGCTCCCCTTCGCGATCGCCCTCGGCGTCCAGAAGCGGTGGGCGAAGGCCTTCGAGGGCCTCTTCGAGAAGCCCCCGGACTGGTACCGCACCCGCCGCAGCGGGTTCAACTCCATCTGGCTCGGCCGGTCCGTCTCGCGCATGGACACGAGCGTCGGGTCCACCTTGATGTCCGGTCCGCGGGCCGCCAAGAGCACCGGCGGGTCCGGTTGGAGCGGAGGGTGGAGCGGCGGCGGCGGGTTCTCCGGCGGCGGCGGCTTCTCGGGCGGCGGCTTCGGCGGCGGCGGTGGGGGCGGGTGGTAGCGGGTCCTACGGCGTCGGGAAAGGGTCCACCACGGTCGGCCGTGACGGGTCCCGCCCTGCCGCGTCTAACGCATCCTGACGGTACGGCTCCTCCCGTAGCTCGGGATGGAAGACGACCTCAGCGTCGTTCACGCGCTCTCCGAGTCGCCGCGCTCTTCACCTCGGCCCAAGAGACCGGCTGGACTCGACCCTGCTCGATCTCCCGTGTTCGCCGGTCGATCTTCGTGACCCATGTACCAGCCGCATCGACGTCCGGTGCCCCATCGAAGGTGGCCAGCACACGTATCGCCAAGCGGATCCGATCCGCCTCCGGGAGTCGCATCGCGTCTTCGATCAACTCGTCCGTCCGAGAGCTCATGGCCTCCAAGCGTACATCGAGAGGCTCACCGCCCGTTCCGGTAGAGGGGGACCGAACCTGGAAGGACGGGAAGCGGCCCGCCCTCGCCTGTCCAGGCTGCACCGCGCGCCACGGGTCGGGCCCGCGGGCCGCGACGAGCGCCGGCGGGTCCGGCTGGAGCCGAGGGTGGAACGTGACGGGCGACGGGTGGGACATGCCGATCCTCCGCGCGACGGGCGCTTCCCCTTGCCCGCGGACATTCCGTGGACGCTCGTGCATGCGAAGGCCTGCACCGGACGCCACGGCCAGACGGGACGGAACTACGAGTTGACTCTCGGAGACGGGCCCGAGGTCCGCATCGCGACCAAGGAACCTCTCGCACCCGGTGAGGGACTCACCGCTGTCGTGCTCTTTCCGCCGGGCCATGTCGAGCACGCGTCGCCGGTACGCGACCTGTGGCACTGGTTGCAGGACAACCGGCGCATGGTGTTGCTGCTCTGCATCGTGGTGCTGTAGCCGCAGCTTGACCGTTCGCTGACGGAATCCGTCCGGTCGCGGGTAGCGTCCTCCCCGTGCGCCTGAAAACCGAATGGCTCGTCCTGCCGCTCTTCTTCCTCCCGGGGGCGATCGCGGCCGGACTCTCCATGTGGGCCAAGGACGCGCACCGCCGGGCCCGGGCCCCGTACCGCCGAGAGGGACGGGCCATGGCGGAGGAGTGGTTGGGCCCCGGGGGGCCCGCCGCGTGGATGCGGGACCGGGTGGTCGGCTTCCGGGATGCCCCGCCCCCCGACGGGATCTCCTTCGATCACCCCGTCGCGCGCGCGCGCGTGCGCCTCATCCTGAAGCCGGGCCCCGAACCCTGGTCGTTTGCGGCCGACCTGCCCTCGCCCCTGTCGCCGGCTCTCCTGGCCCAGCCCGGTGTCCGCCTGGACATCGAGACGGGCCGTGCGCCCGTGGAGATCGAAGGGGCCGCCGAAGGCGCGGCCGCGCTGCGGGCGCTCCTCGAGACGCCGGACCAGGACGCGCTGCGGACGGCGCCCCTGCCGCCCGCCACGAAGCGCTACGTCCTGGCTCGCTGGGGAACAGACGGCGCGGGGAGCACCCCGCCCGCCCCGATCGACCCGCCCGCGGACGAAGTGGAGCGGGAACTGGACAGGAGGCTCGACGAGCTCCTCCAGAGTGTGGATGACCAGCGCGTACGGAGCGTCCGGCAGTACTCCGACGAGTTCCTGGCCATCGTCGAGCGCTTCACGGCCTGGATGCGGGAGCGCGGCGCCCCGCTATCGCCCGGTGCCTACCACGCCGGGCGCCTCGACGTGTTCGCGTCCGGCCCGCCGACGCCCCCGCTGATCTTCCCGGGCTACGTGCCGGATCGGTTCCGTCGGCGCCTCGTCGAGGAAGGGCCTCCCGACTCGCCCGTTCGCCTCATCTGGAACTTCCCCGACGGGCTCGCCCTGGAAGACCTGGAGGACGACGCGGGCGACCTGGTCTGGTTCGGCCGGATCGAGACACCGCTCGCCGGCGAGTTCCTCTTCCAAGCGCGGTGGGAATCGTGGTGGCAGGCGCCCTGGGTGAAGCGGTGGGCCGCCCCCGTCGCGGTCCTGTTGCTGGCGCTCTTCGGCTTGCTCGGTGCGATTCACCAGTCGCTCTTCAAGCGCCGCCTCCTCGACGAGGCGCGCGTGCGCTTCCTCAACGAGATGGCCCACGACCTCAGGACGCCGCTCGCCTCGCTGAGGCTCCACGCCGACATGCTGAGCGAGGGGCGGGGAAAGCCCGAGAAGCAGGGCGAGTACCTGCACCTGCTCTCCCGCGAGGCGGCGCGGCTCTCGTCGCTCCTCGCGAACCTCCTCGACCTCTCGCGTCTCGAGCAGGGGCGGCGGCGCCTCGAAGCCGGGACGAACGACGTCGACGTCGGCGCCCTGGCGGACCGGGCCGCGCGGGAGCTCGTCCTGCTGCGTCCGGATCGCGAGGAGGACCTGCACGTGGAGGGCCCGGAGAAGACCTGGGCGCAGGCCGACGCGACGGCGCTCTCACGGTGTCTCGCGAACCTCCTCGAGAACGCGGGGAAGTTCACGGCGGTCGGGACGCCGATTCGCGTCTCCTGGGCTCCCGACGGCGCGGAGGTGGTCCTCCGGGTGGCCGACGCGGGCCCCGGCATCCCCAAGGGCGAGCGTCGAAGCGTCTTCGAGCGCTATGCTCGGGGGAAGGCGGCGCGCCGCGACGGCGTGCCGGGGACGGGCCTCGGTCTGTCGCTCGTGAAGGAGCTGGTGGAGGGCATGGGCGGAAAGGTCGCGTTGCTGCCGAGCGAGGTCGGGGCCGTCTTCGAGATCCGGCTCCCGAGGACCGGGGTGTGAACGCGCACCGGATCCTGCTCGTCGAGGACGACCCGGGGCTTCGCGAGGGTCTCTCCGACGCCTTCGAGAGCGAGGGCTACGAGGTGCTCCGGGCTGCCGACGGGGTCGTCGGGCTCGAGCGGGGCCTCCGCGACGACCCCGACCTCATCGTGCTCGACCTCTGTCTCCCGCGGCTGGACGGGTTCGAGGTGCTGAAGCGGCTCCGCGCCGACGGCGTCGAATCTCCCGTGCTCGTGCTCACGGCGCGCGGCCTCGAGGAGGACCGCGTCCGGGGTCTCGACCTCGGCGCCGACGACTACGTCGTCAAGCCGTTCGCGCTGACCGAGCTGCTGGCCAGGATCCGCACGCGCCTGCGGGCCTGGGACCGCGAGCGCGGGGTGGAGCCGCGAGCCGTTCTCCGCCGCGGCGACCTGGAGGTCGACTTCGAGGCCCGGCGGGCCATGCGCCACGGGGTCGAGGTCGAGCTGACGCTGAAGGAGTTCGATCTGCTCCGCTTCTTCGCCGACCGCGAGGGCATGGCCCTCTCCCGCGCCGACCTGCTGGCCGGCGTCTGGAGCGAGGGCGAGGTCCACTCCCGCGTGATCGACACGGCCGTGATGGG
>JAUXCH010000878.1 GCA_030618975.1 Planctomycetia bacterium | reverse complement strand
GCGTCGTGCGCGACCTGCTGGTGGACCTCCCGAAGCACCTAGCCCCAAGCGGGCACTTCGTGCTGATCACGTGGAGCCCGGGCAGCGAGAACGAGGCCCTCGTGACGGGACTTTGCCGAGAGGCCCTGCCCCGTCACCGCATCCACCTCCACCGACTGGAGACCCAACCCCTCGCGCCCTCGCTGGAACCGTTCGCAGGGGAGGTCGGCTACGACGGCTGGCGCGAACGGCTCGCGTCACGCGGCCTGACCCGCCTCCACTTCGTGTTCGTGCACGCTGAGCCCTCGGACGCGCCGGCCCTGGTGACCTCGCACCCCGCGGAGGAGGTGGCCGCCTGTCACCGCATTGCCGATGCGTTCCTGACGCGACGTGGGTTCCTGCGATGGCGCGAACGACCCGGATCCGGGCCTCGTGCGTCGCGGCAATCCACCCCCGGCCAGCGGACCCGCGGAGACGACGACAGGTAGGACGGCGCCGTGGAACCCGCACCCCGCGGGCAGTGGGCCCGGACCCCGGTGAAACGAGATCCCCCTCCGTCCGCGAAGCGGCGGGGCAGTAGGATGGCCGGCGGGGCCGGTCCCCCCTGGGGAGTCGCGATGAACACAGAGACGACTCGGCGGCGGCGGGTGTCGTGGTTCGGCTTCCTGTTCATCGTCCTGCCCGCCCTTGCGGTCTGCGCGTCCGGCCCCGCGTGGGCCGAGGAGGAGGAGAAGGAGGAGCCCGTCCTGAAGGGCGAGGCGAAGCGCAAGCACCAGGCCGAGGTGAAGCGCCACATGAACTACCTCCTGGACCGCAAGACCCAGGACCTGCTGGAGAAGAAGATCGGGGAGGTCGGGGCCGAGAGAACCCGCGCCGCCCGCGACGCGCTCATCAAGTTCTCGATCGGCCGGAAGAGCAAGCGGTACGTCAAGGCCGCATACCTCGCGCTGGGCGGCATCGGCGGGAAGACCACTCGCGATTTCCTCTGCGGCAAGCACGCGCTCCTCGCCAAGGACGTGCTGGTCGTCCAGTTCGCCGCGGAAGCGCTCGGCAAGATGGGGGATCCGCGCGCGACGGGGCCGCTTCTCGACGTGCTGACGAACCGCCGGACGAAGACTCTCGTCGCCGGCGCCTGTGCGCAGGCCCTGGCGAAGTGCTCGGGGCGGGACGAGCGGGCGACGGAGGTCGTGTTCGAGTTCAGCCGCCACAAGAAGGCCTCGATCCGCGGGCCGGTCGTCGAAGGCCTCGGGTACTTCGGCACCGAGGAGGCGATGGCGCGCCTGGAGGAGGTCCTCACGGGTGACGCCAACGCGGAGGTGCGCGCCGCGGCCGCGCGCGGGTTCGGTCACGCGAACCGGTCGGGGGCCGTGTCGCTGCTCAAGAAGGTGGCGGAAGAAGACCGCTCTGCGAGCGTGCGCAAGGCCTGCCTGGACGCTCTCGTGACGATCCAGGGCGGCGGGTAGGCCGCCGCGAGTCGATCCCCGGGATGCCCGCGGCCTCGAGCGTCGGCGCTACGGATCGACGAACGTGAAGGTGTACGCGTGGGTGTAGTAGACGCCCCACCCCCACGGCGTCCTGGCGAGGTGGGTCATCACGTCGCGCGCCGTCCGGATCAACCGTTCCGCGCGTGGTCTCAACCTGGGGTCGAGTCGCAGGAACACGCGCGCGAGCGACCGCTGCGCCCTGAATGCGATCGACGTGGGCGGGATTCCGAGGAGATTGCCTCGGTAGCCGTGCTGCTCCACGGGCGTCCAGCCCGCGTGCGCAACTTCCTCGGCGTGCGTGATCGTGCGCCCGTCGTAGGCGTCGAGGCAGTCGCTCAGCCGAATCGCGGGCAGCAGCCGCATTCGCCGACCGAGGCCTTGCAGGCCGATCCACGATGCACGCGGCTGCCCGAGGTCCAGGATCGCCTCCGCGAAGGCCTGCAGGTGGAAGGCGCTGAGCGCGAGATCGAAGCGGAACCGCCTGAGGTTCGCGACGCTGCGACAGTGCGACCGTTCGTCCTCGCCACGATCGACGGCGGCGATCGCATCCTCGACTTGCCCCAGCGCTACGTCGTAGGCGGGCAGCACCTCGGCGAGCACGTGTCGCGCCATTCGCGTTGCCCGTGGGAATCCGGGCCACGCGCGGCCTTGCCAGGGGCGCGGGTGACGGGGCGCACCCTTGGCGAGCCGGAGGGGCCACGCGCGCACGAAATCGGACCAACCCGGCGCCGCCTGCGCGTCG
>JAUXCH010000078.1 GCA_030618975.1 Planctomycetia bacterium | reverse complement strand
GGCGCCCCTCGCTCCCCGCCGAGACCCGTCCCGTCCGCGCCCTGCCTGCCCCCCCCCTTCCCGCCACCCCTCCCGCCCTCGAGGCGGCGTCGAGGGCCCTGGACCCGCGCGTCGAAACGGCCTCCGGCGCGAATTCGCTGCGGGTCGAGCGCCGCTTCGGTGTCCGGATCGATGCGGAGCCGCACCGCCTGACGGCCTGGCTGGACGGGAGGAGGATGGGCTGGATGGCCCGGTCGAGGACGTCGAGCGCCTCGGAGACGCCGGCGCCTCTCAGACGATCTCGACGTCCAGGTCGCCCTCGCGGGCCACGACCTCCCCCACTACCGCGCGGGTCTCGACGCCGCGGCGCTCCATGGCCTGGAGCAGGGCGTCGAGCCTCTCGGCCGCGACGGCGATGAGGAGGCCGCCCGAGGTCTGCGGGTCGGCGATCACGAGGTGCTGCTGCTCGGTGCCGCCCGACCAGCGGGCGCGGCCCTCGGCGTACTCGCGGTTCCGGTGCAGTCCCCCGCACAGAAAGCGCTGCTCGGCATAGGCGTCGAGCCCCTCCATCCACGGGACGGCCCCGGCCTCGATGCGGACGGTCAGGCCGGCACCGGCGGCGAGCTCGATCGCGTGGCCGAGCAGTCCGAAGCCGGTGACGTCGGTGCACGCGTTGGCGCCCACCTCGATCATGGCCTCGCCGGCGCCGCGGTTCAGCGTGGCCATGACCTCCTGCGCGCGGTGCGCCGTGGCCTCGTCGAGGGCGTCCGCGCGGATCGCGGTGGAGAGGAAGCCGCTCCCGAGCGGCTTCGTGAGCACGAGCCGGTCGCCGATCTTCGCGCCGGCATTCGTGACCACCCGGTCGGGGTGGATCGTCCCCGTGACGGCGAGACCGAACTTGATCTCCGTGTCCTTCACGGTGTGCCCGCCGACGAGCGAGATGCCGGCCTCGTCGCACTTGTCGACGGCGCCCTGCAGGATCGCGGCGGGTGCCCCTTCGGGCACGTCCTTCGGCAGCGCGTAGACGCTCACGGCCGCCACCGGCACGCCGCCCATCGCGTAGACGTCGGAGAGGCTGTTGGCCGCGGCGATCTTCCCGAACCACGTCGGGTCGTCGACGACGGGCGGGAAGAAGTCGACGGTGGTGACGAGGGCGAGGTCGTCACGGATCTTCACCACGCCCGCGTCGTCGGCGGTCGAGGTACCGACCAGGACCCTGGGATCGTCCGGCAGCCGCACGGGCGCCAGCAAGGCCTCGAGACGGGCCTTCTCCAGCTTGGCCGCTCACCCGGCCGCGCCGGCGAACTTCGTGAGACGCACGCGCGCCCGCTTGTCGTCTGCCATCACCTCTCCCGCCTCTGCTGTCCCATTGCCTCTACGGGTCCATTGCCCCTGGGCCCCTACGCGAACGCCGCCGCCAGCGCCTGCCCGACGCAGGCATCGTCCCCCGAGCGGAGGGTCCGGACGTGGACCTGCACCGCCTGGTCGCGGACGGTGGTGAACACCGGCACCGCGCCAGCGCGCAGGCGCCGTGCCAGCTCGCCCGCCTCGACGTCTCGGGGCCGCAGCCACACGGCCCACCCCGGGAGGGTGACCGTCGGGAGCGACCCCGCGCCTACGGTGTCGCGCACCTCCTCGACGCTCGCCCGGACCGCGCCGCTCGCGACGGGCTCGAGGCCGCGAATCGCCTGGAGGAGGGTCTCGGCCCGCGTGCGGAGCACGGCCGGGTCGGCGGACAGCCCCGCGACCGTCGGGTGCACGGACGCGAGCTTCGCCTCGTCGAAGAAGAGGCGCAGGGTCGCCTCCATCGCGATGAGGCCCAGCTTGTCGCAGCGCAGCGCCCGGTAGAGAGGGTGCGCGCGCACGCGCGCGACGGACTCGCGCGTGCCGACGATGATGCCCATCTGCGGCCCGCCGATGAGCTTGTCGCCGGAGGCGGTCACGAGATCGCAGCCGGCCGTCACGCTGTCCCGGATCAGGGGCTCGTCGCCCGGAAGACCGCGCTCGGCGAGCGAGACCAGTGCGCCGCTGCCGAGGTCGTCGACGACGGGCACGTGGTAGGTACGGCCGAGCGCCATGAGATCGTCGAGCCCGACCTCCTTCGAAAATCCCTCGACGCGGTAGTTCGAGGTGTGTACACGGAGGATCATTCCCGTGTTCTCGTTGATCGCGTTCTCGTAGTCCGCGAGGTGCGTCCTGTTCGTCGTGCCGACCTCGCGCAGGATCGCGCCGGACTGCTCCATCACGGCGGGGATGCGGTACGCGCCGCCGATCTCGACCAGCTGCCCGCGCGAGACGATCACCTCGCGTCCGCGGGCGAGCGCGGCCAGCACGATCATCGTCGCGCCGGCGTTGTTGTTGACGACCGTCACCGCCTCGGCGCCCGTCAGCCGGCGGAACAGCTTTTCGACGTGCCGCTCGCGCGGCGCACGCTCGCCCGTCTCGCGATCCGCCGCGAGAAGCTGGTTGCCCCGCGCGTGCTCGGCGATCGCCTCGATCGCCGCGTCGGGCAGCGCCGCGCGGCCGAGGTTCGTGTGCAGCACCACCCCGGTCGCGTTCACGACGCGCACGCACCCGGGATCCCGGCGGCGCGCGATGCGCGTGCGGGCGGCATCGAGGACGGAACGTGCGGTGGCCGTGCGCTCCACCACCAGGGGACCCACGTCTCCCGAGAGGATCTTCGCGCGCACCTCGGCGAGCGCCTGGCGCACGTCCTCGACCCACTCCTCGCGGGGCGCGTAGGCGAGGTCTCCGTCGCCGAGCGCCGCGAGAACGTCGTTCACGGGCGGCAGGCGCCGGAGGAGGGCCGCCGGATCGCCGGCCCCCTCGGGGGGTTGCGGCGGGGGCGGAAGATCGGGGACGGCGGGCGGTTTCGGGCTCATGGGGGGAGCAGGATACCCGCACCGCCCCGTCGTCCACCGGGGCCCCACCGGTTTTCCACAGACCCTCCCCAAACCCGGGTCCAATCGACGAAAACGGAACTTCACGGTCGTCGTGCGATGCTAGGTTCTGCGCCCCGAGACGTACGGAGACGCCCCCCTTGCCCGCATCGGCCGAGACCCCCGTGATGGCGCAGTTCGCCGATGCGAAGGCGCGCTATCCCGACGCCCTGCTGTTCTTCCGCATGGGCGACTTCTACGAGCTGTTCCACGACGACGCGAAGGTCGCCGCGGACGCGCTCGGCCTCACGCTGACGGCGCGCGACAAGGAGCGCAAGATCCCCATGGCCGGCGTCCCCGTGCGCGCCGCGGACGCCTATCTCTCCCGCCTCCTGGCGCAGGGCTTCAAGGTCGCGATCTGCGAGCAGCTGACCGAACCTGCGCCCGGGCGCAAGATCCTCGATCGCGGCGTCGTGCGCGTCCTCACGCCGGGCACCATCACGGAGGACGAGGGCCTCGAGCCGAGCGCCAGCAACTTCCTCCTCGCCGTCCGGCCGCCCTCGAAGCGGGGCGGGATGCGACGGTACGGGCTGGCCTGGGTGGACCTCTCCACAGGTCGCTTCCTCGTCGCCGACGCGGACGCCCCCGACCTGGAGAGCGAGGTCGCGCGGATCGGTCCGGCGGAGCTGCTCCTGCCCGAGGACGTCCACGGCACAGAGACGGCGGCGCTCCTGCAGGAGTTCACGACGGCCTCCGTGACCTTCGTGCCGCCGTGGACCGTCGAGGTCGAAGGCGCGGAGCGCGTCCTCAAGGAGCACTTCCGCGTGGCGAGCCTGCGCGCCTTCGGTCTCGACCGCAAGCCGCCCTGCCTCGCCGCAGCCGGGTCCGCCCTCGAGTACCTGCGCACGACCCAGCTGACGTCGCTCGATCACGTGACGCGCATCGAGCGCCACGACGTGAAGGGCACGCTCGTCCTGGGCCCCACGACCCGTCGCCGCCTCGACCTCGTCGAGCGCTCCGACGGCTCCCGCGACGCGACCCTGCTCGCGACGCTGGACCGCACGAACACCGCGATGGGCGCACGCATGCTGCGCGAGTGGATCCTCGCGCCGCTCACGAACAAGGAGGCCATCGAGCGCCGCCTCGACGGGGTCGAGGAGTTCGTGAAGGACGGGTTCCTCCGCAAGGACCTGCGCGCGGCCTTCGCGTCCGTCCGCGACATCGAGCGCATCCTCGCCCGCGTGGCGACGAACCGCGCCAACGCGCGCGACCTGCAGGCCCTGGGGCACAGCCTCGAGACGCTGCCCGTCGTGCACGCCCTGCTCGACGGCGCGTACTCTCGAACGCTCGAGTCCATGCGCGACGGCGTCGACACCCACGTGGAGCTGGCCGGCCGGCTTGCGCTGGCGGTCGCCGACCAGCCCCCCGCGACGATCACCGACGGCGGGATGATCCGTACGGGCTTCGACGCCCCCCTCGACGAGTTGCGCACGCTCTCCCGCAACGCCAAGACCTGGATCGCCGACTACCAGGCCAAGGAGGCGAAGCGCACCGGCATCCCCAAGCTCAAGGTCGGGTTCAACAGGGTCTTCGGCTACTACCTCGAGGTCACGAACGCCCACAAGGACAAGGTCCCGGAGGACTACCAACGCAAGCAGACCCTGACGAACGCCGAGCGGTACGTCACGCCCGAGCTCCGCGAGTACGAGGAGAAGGTCGTACGCGCCGACGAGCGCGCCCGAGACCTCGAACGCACGCTCTTCCAGGGCCTCCGCGACGACGTCGCAGAGCAGATCCCCGCCTTGCAGCGAACGGCCGCCGTGCTGGCCGAGCTCGACGCGCTCGCCGGGCTGGCCGAGGTCGCCGCCGGGTCCGACTACGTCCGCCCCGACATCCTCGAAGACCGGACACTGGAGCTTCGCGACGCGCGGCACCCCGTGGTGGAACACGCCCTGGAAGGCGGCGAGCGATTCGTCGCGAACGACACCGTGCTCGGCCCGGACCGTCGGATCGCCCTCATCACCGGCCCGAACATGTCGGGCAAGAGCACGTATATCCGTCAGACCGCTCTGCTCGTGCTCATGGCGCAGATGGGCTCCTTCGTGCCGGCCAGCTCCGCCCGCGTGGGCATCGCCGATCACATCTTCACGCGCGTGGGCGCCGAGGACGACCTCACCCGCGGGCAGTCCACGTTCATGGTGGAGATGAGCGAGGTCGCCTACATCCTCCACCACGCCACCCCGAACAGCCTCGTCATCCTCGACGAGGTGGGGCGCGGCACGAGCACCTTCGACGGCATCGCGATCGCATGGGCCCTCACGGAGTACCTCTCGGAGGTCACGGGGGCGCGCACGCTCTTCGCCACGCACTATGCCGAGCTCACGCGGCTCGCCGAGGAGCTGCCGTCCGTCCAGAATCTCAACGTCGCCGTGCGCGAGTGGGGTGACCAGGTCGTGTTCCTGCGTCGCATCCAGGAGGGCGCCTCGGATCGCTCCTACGGCATCCACGTCGCCCAGCTCGCCGGCGTTGCCGACGCCGTCGTCGAACGGGCACGCGCGATCCTGGAGAACCTCGAGCGCAGGGAAGAGGGCGCGGCCGACCGCATCGTCTTCGGCGACGAGCGCGCACCCCCGCCCGCGCCGCGCGACGTGCAACTCGGGCTGTTCGCGCCCCCGCCCCCCAGCCCGGCCCTCGAGGCGCTCCGCGCCGTGGACCTCGACCAGCTGACGCCGCTCGAGGCCATGAACCGGCTGGCGGAGCTCAAACGCCTCGCGGAGAGCTGACCCGTCAGCGCCGCCGGTCGGGGACGCCGGGGGGCGCCTCGAGCGCGCGGACCATCAGGTCCTCCGGATCGGGCTCGTAGCGCGCACCGGAAAACGTCGCGTCTTCGTCGGCCTGGAAGACGACCTCGAGCACCAGGTCCTTCGCGGCGACGATCTTCGCGTGGTCGACGGTGAAGGACACGGTCCGCCCGTCCGCGCCCCGCGTCCCGTTCGTCTCCAGGATCTTGCCGGGCAGCACGAAGGTGCGCTCGACGCGGTAGCCGGCGAGGGGTTCACGAACCGCCTCGACGAAGCCCCGCGCGGGTCGGCCGGCAATCTCCCCATCGGGGTCCCGCAGGGGAGTCGCCCAGACGTCGGACACGACGAGCTTCCACCGGCCCTTCCCCATCCGGTCGAGGTGCACGCTCGTCGCGAAGAACGCGCCCCCGCGCGCCGCCGCGGCCAGCTGGTCGAAGCGCGCCACGACCCGTGTGGTCAGCCGGCCGTCTTCGTCCTCGACCCGCTCGACCTTCTCGAGCACGTAGCCCTCGGACTTCTCCGCACGGGCACGGATCCACGCCGGCGAGAACGGGTCGGCGTAGGGCAGGACCTCGGGATCCTGCTCGGCACCGTGGAGCCTCGCCAGGCGGCGCAGCAGCTCGTCCCGCGCCTTTGCGTCGATCGTGACCCGCTGCACGAAGCGGCCGGTCCCGTCCTTCGCGATCCGAACCATTTCCCGCGACTCGAGGCACCCCCCGAGCACCAGCGCGCCGAGGAGCACGAGCGCCGCCGTCGCCGCGCCGCGCGCGAGGCGGCCGCGCCGGCGCCAGAGGATCACGGCCACGACGATCCCGCCGAGCGCGCCCGCGAGGTACGAGGCGTTGTGCGACCAGAGGCACGTGAGGAAGTCGACGTGGCGATCGGCCGGCACGCGCCCGGCGAACGGGTCGACGAGCCAGACCTTGCCGTCGATGGCGAGCCAGCGCCCGACGAATCCCGCGGCGACGGCGAGGACGGCCATCGTCGCGAGCAACCAGAGAGCCGGCTCGAGTACACCCTGCCAGCCGATCCTCGGCCTGGCGCCCACCCGGCATACGAGGCCGAGCAGGAGTCCGAGTCCGAGGCCCACCCACCACGTGGCCAGGACGCCCCAGGTGAGCGCGAGCATCACGGGCGACGTGGACTCGATGACCGTCGGGTGCCCGATCGTGAAGTACTCGACGCACACGTGCGCCGTCGCCATGTCGTGCACGATGCCGTAGGCGATCGCGAGGGCGATACACAGGAGGACGATGCGCAGGAAGGCCATCACGTGCTCCGCCTGAACAACAGACGGTGGATCGTACGGCCTTCCTCGCGCCACCGCGTCTCGAAGACGGTGAGCCGGTCGCCCGGTTCGAGGATCTCGTAGCCGGGAGCTGGCAGACCGTTCTCCCAGCCCCCCGCCTCGGCGAACGCCTGCAGCGTCTCCTGGCCGTACTCGAGATGGTCCGTGCAGAACCTCACCTCTCCGCCCTCGCAGAGACTGTCCCGCACGTCGGTGAGGAACGCCGGCGAGAGAAGACGGTACCGGTGGTGGTGCTTCTTCGGCCACGGGTCGGGGAAGTAGACGTGGTAGCGTCGGACCTTGCCCGGCGTCAGGAAGCGGCCCACGACGTCCGCGGCGGGCCTCCAGACGAGGCGGAGATTGCCCGGCGTGCCCAGGCGCCGCTCGATGCGACGCACGGTGCGACGCACGCGCTTCCTGCTGTACTCGATGCCGAGCCAGTTGCGATCCGGGTATTCCTCCGCCTGCTCGAGAAGGAAGTCGTCGTCGCCGGGGCCGATCTCGACCTCGAGGGGGAGCGACGGATCCTCGAAGGCGAAGAGCAGGCCGCCTCCGAGCACCCAGTCCTCCCAGGTCGTCTCGAAGGGGCGGAAGGGACCGGTCTTCATGCGCCCCCTCTACCGCGAGGGAGGCAGTCCCGCCAGTGTGGGCCGGCCCGGACGATTCGTGAAGGAGAGCGACGCACAGGGTGAGCCGGCAGACGTCGGGTGGCCACGGGCCGTGGGGCAGCGTGGGGACGTCGACGCACACGGTCCCGTGTCGTCAGACGCGCCGAGGTCGAGGAGCGACGACGAGTCGATGCCGCCGCGCATCGATGCGGAGGAGAGACGCCGAGGTCGGCGATGGCTGGCGGCGCAGGACCGCGCGCCTTCGTGAATCGTCCGGCTAGAAGCGGGACGGGGCGTCGACGGGCGGAACCGGCGCGTCGTAGGCGCGCAGCGCGAGTTGAACGCGGTTGCGCACGTTGCACTTGATGAAGACCGACATCAGGACGTTCTTGACCGTCTTCTCGACGATGCCGAGCTGTCCCGCGACTTCGCGGTTCGTGTGCCCCCGCGCGACGCCGGCGGCCACCTGTGCCTCGCGGACCGTGAGCCCGAAGCGCGACTGAAGTCGACGAACCGTGGGCTCGGCCCAGGGCATCGCGGAGTGCGCGCGGAGGACCACGAAGAGGCCCTCCTCACGACGGAGCGCCTCGAGGGTGATCCGGATCCTGCTGTCCTGGTCGCTCGGGTAGTTGAACTCGACGGTCACCGGACCGCGCTGGTTGCGCGCCCGGACGACGAAGTCCTGGAGGACGCGCTCGAGGCTCTCCGGCAGCAACCCCTCCTCGCTGCGAGGCGTTCCATCGCGGAGGAACCCGCGGGCCGCGACGTTCGAGTACAGCACCCTGCGGTCCGCGGTCAGGAGCACCACCCCGTACTCGGGATCGGCGTCCATGCGATCGCGAAGAGCGGTCGCGACTTCCCGATCCGAAACCATGCGTCCTCCAGATCTGCTGATCACCGTACGCCTCCATTCAAGACCATGGACCAAGGCCCCACACGGAAGTGACGGTTGAGAATGAGAATAAGTTCCAACTTCCCTCCAAGGCCCTTGGTCCTTCGGGCTCGGCTGCCCAGTCGACCACCCGATCGGGGGTCGCGGGGCGACTCCCGGTATCGGGTTCCCGCCATGTCTCCCTAAGCCGTTGCTCTGGAATCGGTTGGGGGAATCCGAATCCAGGGATACGACCCCTGTCGATTCGCTTGGGCGACGGAGCGGGTGGGGTACCATCTCTCCCCCACCGCGGGGTGGAGAAGTGGTATCTCGTCAGGCTCATAACCTGGAGGTCGCGGGTTCGACTCCCGCCCCCGCTACCAGATTCCGAAAGGCCGTCCGCAAAGCGGGCGGCCTTTCTTCGTTCCCGCGCGGGCCCTGAAACCAGGGGCTGGAGGCGAAGCCGCGGCCGGGTTGGGGGGGAGCGACCGCGAGGCCGAAGGCCGAAACGGGCGCGTGGGGGGCCTCCGTGCAGGCCCCCCCAGGGCGATCCCCAGGGCCCCCCCCCAGGGCGATCCCCAGGGCGACTCGCAGGGCGACTCGCAGGGCGATTCCGGGCAGGCGCGCGAGGAGGCACTCCGGCGAATCCCGCCGCTCCGACCGCGGCCTGGCCTCTCGCGGGGCCCCTTTGGGGTCGGGTGTGCCATTCTTGGATACCCTCCCCGTCCGTCCGGGCGAATAGCTCAGCTGGTCAGAGCGCCTCGTTTACACCGAGGAGGCCGGGGGTTCGACTCCCTCTTCGCCCACCACCCCCCCGATCGGGCCCCCCATGGCCGGTTCCCCGTCCGAGCGCCGATACGCCCGCGTCGAGGAGCGATTCGCGGGGTATCGCGTCGACCGGTTCCTCGTGGAGCACTACCCCCAGTACTCCCGGCGGAAGGTTGCGGAGGTCATCCGCAGCGGCGCGGTCCGCATCGACGGCGTCCGCGCGCGGCCGGGCACGGTGTTGAAGGGCGGCGAGCGGTTGGAGTTGCCGGTCATGAGCCGCGCGGTGGCGGAGGTGGGACGCCGGACGAAGAAACGCGAGAAGATGCGCAAGGGAGCGCACGCACCCAGCGAGGTGGAGGTGCTCTACCGGGACGACGATCTCCTGGTGGTCTTCAAGCCCCCCGACGTCCCCGTGCACGGGGGGGCGCGGCTCGGCGCCGTGGCAACCCTCATCGACCTGCTCAAGGAGGACGTGCTGGCGGGCTTCGGGTTGGTGCATCGGATCGACCGTGACACGAGCGGTGCCGTGGCATTCGTCCGGGGCGAGGCCTTCCGCGCCGAGACGACGAAGCGGTTCGCGGAAGCCGACGGCGGAATCACCAAGGTGTACGAGGCCCTCGTCGAGGGCGTGCCCGACCCCGCGGCGGGCGAGATCGACCTCCCGCTCACACCACCCGGCCACGGCGGCCGAGCCGAGGTGAACGAACTGCAGGGACGGCCGGCGTGCACGCGGTACGCGACCCTGGAGGCGTTCGACGACGCGGCGCGACTGCGGCTGGAGCTGCTGACGGGCCGGACGCACCAGATCCGGGCCCATCTCGCAGCCATCGGACACCCGCTCCTCGTGGACGCGCGCTACGGGAAACGGGGCGGGTGGCATCTGAGGGATCCGCGCGGACAACTCGACGCGCGACTGAGGCGGACGCCGCTTCACGCGGCAGAGTTGACGATTCCTCACCCCCGAACGGGAAAGATCGTCACGGTCCGGGCTCCGCTGCCTGCCGACATGAAGTACGCGCTGGTCGTCCTGCGCGTGCGTGCGGGGCGACGGCGAGGCGAGGAAGACGGCGCCGACGCATCCTGAGAACCCGGACGCCCAGGACCCCGGCGTGCCAGACGCCGGGGTGCCAGACGCCGGGGTGCCAGGCCCCGGCGTACAGGGAATCCCCCCGGGTCAGCGGGGCGTCTTGATGTTCTTGCGACGACGGCGGACCTTGCCGCAGCAAGGCCGCTTGCCGTGGTTCGCCTTCTTGATCAGGCGCTTGTTGACGGACATGGCGCGACTCCGGGTGAGGGCGAAGAAGGTTATCCGAGGGTCGTGGCTCCACCTAGCCGAAAGCGGCCCCGAAGGCCTGCTCGAGGTCCGCCAGCAGGTCGTCGGCGTCCTCGAGGCCGACCGAGAGGCGCAGGAGACCGTCGGTGAAGCCCGACTTCTCGCGCTCCTCGCGGGGGATGGACCCGTGGGTCATCGAGGCCGGGTGGTCGAGGAGGCTCTCCACGCCGCCCAGGCTCTCGGCGAGGGCGAAGAGGCGGGTGGCGCTCGCAAGGCGGATGGCCGCGTCCAGGTCGGCGTCCAGGTCGAAAGAGACCATGCCGCCGAAGCGGCGCATCTGGCGGGCGGCGACGCCGTGGCCCGGGTGATCCGGGAGGCCCGGGTAGAAGACCCGCCGCACGCGGGGATGGTCGGCGAGCCAGGCAGCCACGCACTCGGCGTTGTCGCAGTGGCGCTCCATGCGGACGGCCAGGGTCTTGATGCCGCGCAGGACGAGGAAGCAGTCCAGGGGCCCGGGCACGGCGCCCGCCGCGTTCTGCAGGAACTTCAGCTCACCCGCAAGAGCCGGGTGCCGCGTGACGACGGCGCCGCCGACCACGTCGCTGTGGCCACCGAGGTACTTCGTCGTGCTGTGGACGACGAGGTCGGCGCCGAGGTCGAGCGGCGTCTGGAGGTAGGGGGTCGCGAAGGTGTTGTCCACGACGGCGAACGCGCCGGCCCCCCGCGCGATCTCACAAACGGCCGCGACATCCGAGACGTGGAGCAGGGGGTTCGTCGGGCTCTCGAACCACACGAGCTTCGTCGGAGTCCGGGCCAGGACCTCCTCGAGCACCGTCAGGTCGGTGGTGTCCACGACGGTGTAGCGAAGGCCCCAGCGCTTGCGGAGGATCTGGTCGACGAGGCGGTACGTGCCTCCGTACACGTCGTGGCCGAGCACGATGTGGTCGTTGGAGGAGAGCAT
>JAUXCH010000355.1 GCA_030618975.1 Planctomycetia bacterium | reverse complement strand
CGACTTGCCCCGCACCGTCTCCTTCTTGTGCGAGAGCAGATCGCACAGCGGATCCACCGCCGCCTCGATCCCGGGGCGTCCGAGCTCGCGCGCGATGTCGGCGAGCACGAGTTCCTGTTTCTCGTACTTGTCGAGCAGCGCGAGGACTTGCGCGACGATGTCGCCGTCCTGGTCGGCGTCGACCAGGGCACGCAGTGCTTCGCGGCGGACGATCTCGTCGGTGCTGTCCACGAGGCGGATCTGCGCTTCGATCCAGTGCGCGCGGCCCTCGGAGTCAGCGGGCGGGACGCTCGGCGCGTCGTCCTCGCCCTCGGGCGCGTCCGCGCCCTTCTCGGCGTCGTCCCCCCCCGACGCGGGCGGCTTCTGGGCGCGCGCGTGGTGCTTGGCGAGTGCGTCGTTCATCATCTTCAGGAGCGCGTCGACGGCCTGCTGCCCGGTGCCGTAGGGCCAGTACTCCTTGCGGTAGAGCAGTTTCCCGTCGGGGTACGCGAAGATGTGCTGGGGGGAGACGATGTCGCCGTCGATCGCGAAGCGCGCACGGAGCTCGCCGAAGTCGTCGGCCGTGCCGTCCGCGGTGAGAAAGGCGCAGACGAACTGCTTCGACAGCTCGACCACGTCGGCGTGGCGGTACGTCTTCTCCCTCAACTCCTTGGCGGCCGGCTCGGGGCGCCAGCGGCGGCCCGCGACCCGCGTCGCGTTGATGCAGATCATGACGGGCTTGCCCTCTGCCGCGGCCAACTCGAAGGCCTTGGGCAGGCTGCTAGCCCACGCCACGCCGGGGGGGGGGTCGGCGGCGTCCGCGGGTCGGGGCGCCGCCAAGAGCGAGAGCAGGAGGAGAACCGCGGCCGTCAGGAGACCGAGCGGGCGAGGAGCGAGACGCATGAGGGACCCCCTGGCGCGCCAAGCGCACCGCCGATTGGACGCCAGGGTACCGGGAGGGGTTCCCCTCGCGTGGATTCGGGGGGGCGGTCAGGCCCCCTCGCCGGTCCCCGGGGCGCGCTTGAGCGCCAGCTGCCCGCACGCAGCCTCGATGTCGTCGCCCCGCCGGGCGCGGAGCGTCACCGAGGCCCCCGCCTCCGCGATGCGGCGGGCGAAGGCCTTCGCCGCGAGGCCGGAGGGGGCGTCGAGGTCCGGGCGGTGGTCGACGGGGTTCAAGGGGATCAGGTTGACGTGGACGTGCCGTCCTGCCAGGAGACGGGCGAGGGCGTCGGCGTGCTCGGGCCGGTCGTTCTCGCCTGCGATCAGCACGTACTCGACCGTGGCGTCGCGGCCGGTCCGGCGAGCGTACCGGATCGCGGCCTCGACCAGGGTCTCCACCTGGCCCGGGCGGTTCGTCGGCACGAGGCGGGAGCGCGTCGCGTCGTCGGGGCCGTGGAGCGACACGGCGAGGTTCACCCGGAGCCCGGTCGCGATGAGCTTGTCCACCAGCGCGGACGTCGACGCGGTGGAGACCGTGATGCGGCGCGGCGAGAAGCCGAGCCCTTCCTTCGCGACCCAGAGCCGGATGGCGGGTTCGAGCTGCCCGAGATTGAGGAGCGGCTCGCCCATGCCCATGACGACGATGTGGCTGGGCCGACCGCCTCCGAGGTGGCGCGCCGCCTGGAGGACCTGCTCGACGATCTCGGCCGTCGTGAGGTTCCGCACGAGACCGGGCACGCCCGAGGCGCAGAAGATGCAGCCGATCGGGCAGCCGACCTGCGTGGACACGCAGACCGTCCGACGCTCGCTTCCGGGGATGATCACCGTTTCCACCCGCTGGCCGTCGCTCAAGGACAGGAGCAGCTTGGCCGTCCCGTCGGTGCTCTGCCGCGTCTCCTGCAGGGTGGTGGCCGGCTTCCCGACCTCGTCGGCGAGGCGGGCGCGGAGGCCGAGGGGCAGCGTCGTCATGTCCTCCGGGTCGAGGACGCCCCGGCGCTGCACGGCCTCGAAGACCTGCCTGGCCCGGTAGCGCGGCTCGCCCCAGCGTGCTACGAGGGCGTCGAGATCCTGCAGGGAGAGGGCGGCGAGCGCCGGCTCTCGCAGGCCCCGCTCGCTCACGATCCGGTCTTGCGGCGCCTCACCACGGCGCGGAGCGGGGCCGTGCCCTCGACGACGCGCTTCGTGATGCGATACGTCGCGTCGCGGGGGGCGTCGGGCAGCTCGAACATCGTGTCGAGGATGAGACCCTCGATGATGGAGCGGAGCGCGCGTACGCCGGTGTCCCGTTCGAGGGCGCGATCGGCAATCGCCAGCAGCGCGTCGGCGTCGAACCTGAGGCTGGCGCTCTCCATCGCGAACATCTGCTGGTACTGGCGCACCAGCGCGTTCTTCGGTTCCTGGAGCACACGCACCATGTCCGTCCGGCTGAGCGGCGCGAGCGTCGCGAGGACGGGAAGCCGGCCGACGAACTCGGGGATCATGCCGTACTCGATCAGGTCGTGCGGCTGCACCTGGCGGATCATCTCCGCGCGCTCCTGGATGTCCACGGTGTCGGAGTGGCCCCCGGTGCGGCCGAAACCCATGAGGCTGCGACCGATGCGCTTGGCGACGATGTCCTCGAGGCCCGAGAAGGTCCCGCCACAGAGGAAGAGGATGTTCTCGGTGTCGATCTGGATGTACTGCTGCTCGGGGTGCTTGCGGCCGCCCTGCGGCGGCACGTTCGCCGTCGTGCCCTCCATGATCTTGAGGAGGGCCTGCTGCACGCCCTCGCCGCTGACGTCGCGGGTGATCGAGGGGTTCTGCGTCGTGCGGTTGATCTTGTCGATCTCGTCGACGTAGATGATGCCGTGCTCGGCCCGCTCGCGGTTGAAATCGGCGCTCTGGAGCAGCTTGAGGAGGATGTTCTCGACGTCCTCCCCGACGTAGCCGGCCTCCGTCAGGGTCGTGGCGTCCGCGATGGCGAACGGCACGTCGAGGATCCGTGCGAGCGTCCGGGCGAGAAGCGTCTTGCCGCTGCCGGTGGGGCCGATCAGCAGGATGTTCGACTTGTCGAGCTCGACCTCGGCCTCGCCGCCGTAGAGCGCTCGGCGGTAGTGGTTGTAGACGGCGACGGCGAGCGTCTTCTTCGCGCGCTCCTGCCCGACCACGTACTCGTCGAGGAAGCTGGAGATCTCACGGGGCGTCTTGAGCGCGCTCTGGTCGCCGAGCAGGACGCTCGACTCGGAACCGTCGGTGCCCGCCTTGCGCCGGCGAGCGGGGCGTCCGCTGCGCTTCTGCTCCTCGAGCAGGATGGTGTTGCACAGCTCGACGCACTCGTTGCAGATGTTGATCCCGGGAGGGCCGGCGATGAGGCTCTCCACGGCGTGACGGCTCTTCCCGCAGAACGTACATTTCTCGACCGGGCCTCGCCGAGACGTCATCCGCATTTTCTCCAACGGGTTCGGGGCGCGAAGCCCGGCGGGATCCGGCCCACATCAAGTGTATCGGCCCGTGGGGCCTCCGGGCTCAGGACACTGCTCGCACGGTGACCGGAAGGTGACGAGCTACCGGGCTTGGTCGGCCTTGACGGGCTTCTCGAGGGGCTGCATGACCTCGTCGAGGAGCCCGTACTCGCGCGCCTCCGTGGCGGAGAGGTACTTGTCGCGGTCGGTGTCGACCTGGATCTGGTCGACGGTGCGGCCGGTGTGGCGAGCGAGGATGCCGTTGAGGATCTCTCGGTTCTCGAGGATCTCCTCCGCCTGGATCTCGATGTCCGCCGCGGTACCTTCCACGCCGCCCCAGGGCTGGTGGATCATGATGCGCGCGTTGGGCAGCGCGAAGCGCTTGCCCGGGCTGCCGGCGGCCAGCAGGATCGCGGCCATGCTCGCGGCGGAGCCGATGCAGACGGTCTCGATGGGGCAGGACACGTACTGCATCGTGTCGTAGATGGCGAGACCCGCGCTGATGCTCCCGCCGGGGCTGTTGATGTAGAGGTGCACGTCCCGGTTGCGGTCGGACTTCATCAGGTAGAGCATCTGCCCGACGAGGAAGTTCGCCACCGTGTCGTTGATCGGCGTGCCGAGGAAGATGATCCGGTCCTCGATCAGCCGGCTCCAGATGTCGTACTGGCGCTCCCCCCGCCCCGTGCGCTCGATGATGAGGGGATTGGGAATGTAGCCCCAAGGTCCCTCGTGCCCGCTCGTCTCACTCTTCGGCATCGTCCGGCTCCTCGATCGCAGCGGATGGGCGATCCTGTGTTCTGCGCCTTCTATTTCTCTGCGTCCTGCGCCTCGACGAGCTTCGCCTGGCGGCGGATCAGATCGCTGGTCTTGCGATGGCGGATCTGGGAGGCCAGCTCCGTGATGCGGTCGCCGTCGCGGAAGGAGGCGAGCACCTCCTCCTCGGGCCGTCCGTAGGCGTGGGCGATGGCCTGGATCGCCTGCAGGAGGTCGGCCTCCGACACCTTCACCTCCTCCGCATCCGCGATGCGGTCGAGGAGGAAGAACCGGCGCAAGTCCTTCTCGACGTGCGTCTTCGCGTCCGCGCGCTCCTCGTCGATCTTCTTCTCGATCTCCTCGGCGGGGACCTGCTCGATCTCGAGGCCCGTCCGCTTCTGGCGGGCCCAGTTCTCGAGCTCCTTCTCCACGAACTCCTCGGGGAGGGACATCTCGACGCCCGCGAGCAGGCTGTCGACGAGCTTCTCCTCGGCGAGGCGGTCGCGCTCGCGGCCGGCCAGGCGCCCCAGCTTCTTCGCGATGTCCGCGCGCATCTCCTCGACGTCGTCGTAGTCGTGGCGCTTCAGAAACGCCTCGTCCACCTCGGGGAGGAGGTAGCGCTTGATCTCCTTCAGGTCGACCCGCAGGTCGAGCTCGCGGTCCCTGAGCTCCTCGCGCGGGTCGTCGGGGCCGACCCGGACCTTCACGGAGGCATCGGCGCCGGCCTTCGCGCCCCGGAGCGCGTCGTCGAGTCCCTTCGCGACGAAGTTCGCAAGGACGCCGCGACCGAACAGGTAGTACGCATTGTCGTCGTGCGCCTCGACGCTGTCACCGTCGAGGGCCTTCCAGTCCACCACGAGCACGTCCTCGTCGGTGACCTCCGCGTCCTCGACCGTCTCGAGGGCGGCCTCGCTTCGGCGGAGATGGTCGACGGCACCGTCGATCTGTTCGTCGCTCACGTGGACTGCGGGAATCTCGACTTCGAGTTCCTTGTAGGCGGGCGTCTCGAACTCGGGCTTGGTGACGACCTCGAACTCGAACTCGAAGACCTTCTCGGGTTCGACCTCGAGCGCCTCGAAGTCGATCTCCGGCGGACGGAGGGGCTCGATCTGCTTGTCGTCGATGAGCTTCTCGTGCGCTGTCTTGACGAGTTTCTCCTTCACCTCGCCGGAGAGCGTCGTCCCGAATCGCTTCTCGAGGATCTTGCGAGGCGCGCGGCCCTTGCGGAAGCCGGGCAGGGCCACGGTGTCGTTGATCTCGTCGTACTGGCGGTCGTACTCCTCCTGGACACGGTCCGGAGGAACGGTCACCTTGACCCGCTTGCGGCAGGGACCGAGGGCGTCGACGGCGAAATCCATGGGCTGCTCCCTATGCGCCGCGAAGTGGGGGCGGCGCCAAGTCCGACAACCCTACCGCCGCGCGAGCCGGCGTGGAACGTTCGACGTGGGCGTGGGGGCCGGAACCCGGTTCCGGCTCGTTGCGGAGGACGGAGGGGGGGGACTTTGTTGCGCCAGCCCCTCCGGGGCGTACCATGGTGCGCGACGGAGGTCTTCTTCCAGGGCCGGGGCCCGCTTGGACGCGGGTGGACCGCAGCCGCTGCGCCCCCCCCCTCGAAGCACCACTTCTCACGCCACGGGCTCCGTGGAGCCCGGGGCGGCGGGAGACCCAGCCACCTCTTCGAGTGGGGGG
>JAUXCH010000010.1 GCA_030618975.1 Planctomycetia bacterium | reverse complement strand
CGGGTTTCGTCTCGTTCGCGGGGTCGATCCGCCAGGGGCAGGCCAACGCGAGGGATATCGACACGATGACGTGAATGCCCGCCGCAGCGATGACCAGGGCGCACACGTCGAGGGGCGTGTTGAGCCTTGGCGACGCCAGACGATTCAGTCTCCTCTTCGGTGCATGCGCAGTGCGATCCCGGCCGTCCACGATGGACTCCTTCCCTCGCCCGCGCCCCCGGCCGAGGCGCCATCCCCCGGCCCGGGAGTCGGGAAGCGACAGGTTCCCGTGCGCACCGCCGCGGGTCGGTCGCCGGCGCACTCTCGTTCGTCTCTCGGGAAGAACGGCTCCGAGGGGACGTGGTTCGAACGTCTGGGCCAACGCCTGGAGGTGGATCCGTCTGGAGGTGGAAGCGGATGCACGCGGGATCGTCAGGCGCGAATGCTCGCGCGTCGGTTACGTGGCCAGGTCGATCCGCTTCCGTGTGCCCGTTGCCGGAACGTCGACATGGAGAACGTCGCTCGGATCACGGACCCGACGTCGTCGATCGAAACCTGATGCGCCGCCGGGAGAATGGGCTCGTCTCGCCCTTCGAACCGTGAGGCCCCCGGCACGTCTCGAACGAGCCGAAGGAGAACCGGGAGAAGTCCGAATCGGGGGTGCGGGGGTGCGGGGGTGGACGATCGCGGTCTGCACACATGGCGATTGGCGGCCCTCCCCTCGCGGATCGTCTCTTCTCCTCGACGCGTTGCATTTTTGCCCGCCCATTGCCATAATGGGTCGCATTGTGGAAGCGATACCTCGATTCTTCGACGCACCCGCCGGTAGCTTCTTCCTGTTCGGTCCGCGCGGAACCGGTAAGTCCACACTCGTCAGGGCGTTGTTCCCGGACGCCGTCTACGTCGATCTCCTCGATCCGGGGGTTCATCGTTCGCTCTCCGCACGCCCCGAGCACCTGAAGGAGCGAGTCGCAGCTCACACCCAATCGACCACGGACACGGTCATCATCGACGAGATCCAGAAGGTCCCGGCGCTGCTCGATGTCGTCCACTCCCTCCTCGAAGAGAAGACCGGACGCCGCTTCGTCCTCACGGGCTCGAGCGCACGCAAGCTCCGGCGTCAGGGCGTGGACCTGCTTGCGGGACGAGCGATTCTCACCTTGCTGCATCCCTTCATGGCGGCGGAACTGGGCGACCGCTTCCGCCTCGATGACGCCCTCGAGTACGGACTCTTGCCGGTCGTTCTGGATTCCCCGGACCGGCAGCGCGTGCTGGACACCTACGCCACGCTCTACGTACGCGAAGAGGTTCAGATGGAGGGACTGGTACGCGATATCGGCCCGTTCTCTCGATTCCTCGAGGCCGTGAGCTTCTCCCATGCAAGCGCCCTCAACATCAGCAACGTGGCGCGAGAGTGCGAAGTCGGCAGGAAGACGGTGGAGTCCTGGATCGAGATCCTGGAGGACCTGCTCATCGCCTACCGGGTTCCCATCTTCACGAAACGCGCTCGCCGCGCACTCTCCACGCACCCGAAGTTCTACCTCTTCGATGCCGGGGTCTATCGTTCCCTACGCCCCATGGGACCGCTCGACCGTCCAGAGGAGATCGGGGGCCACCTGCTCGAGGGCCTCGTCGGGCAACACCTGCGGGCCTGGATCGACTACTCCGGAACGGACGCGAGGCTCTACACCTGGCGGACCCGCTCCGGGGTGGAGGTCGACTTCGTGCTCTACGGCTCCGAGGGGCTCTCAGCGATCGAGGTGAAGAGCGCGGGTCGCTTGCGTCCGCAGGATCTCCGGCCCCTCAAGTCGTTCAAGGAGGACTACCCCGAGAGCACGGCGCTGCTGCTGTACCGAGGAGCCCACCCCCTGCTCAGGGACGGAATCCACTGCCTGCCCTGCGAGGACTTCCTGCGGGGCCTCCATCCCGGCGACTGGCCGGGAAGCACGACCTGATCGGGTATCCCTGCAATCCGAGCCGAGCCCGAAACCCGCCCCTCCCGGAGGCGGGGCCTCGAAGAGCGCGTCCGTGACTCGGCCCTTCCCGGTCCCAGGACGCGTCGGCAGTCGATTCTCCAGCGGAAGAAGCCGGGCGAGGGCGGCCCGGCGCGGGCGACGAGGATCTGCTCGCCCGCCGGGGTAAGGTCCAGGTGCCGAGGGGCTGAGTCGTTTGCGGCCGATCGGCTACCTGCGGCCCCCACGAACCGCGTGACGGGCGGCTCCCGCCGTTCGGGGGGAGCCCTGGGACGGGGTCGACGAGCTATCCGCGAGTCTTCTTCTTCGCCGCCTTCTTCCTGGCCGTCTTCTTCACGGGGGCGGCGCGCTTGCGTACGGCCTTCTTCTTCGGGGCTGCCGGCTTGCGGACCGCCTTCCTGGCCTTGGCCTTCTTCCTTGCCGCGGCCGGCTTGCGGACCGCCTTCTTCCTCGCCGTGGCCTTCTTCTTTGCCCCCGCCGGCTTGCGGACCGCCTTCTTCCTGGCCGTGGCCGGTCTGCGCGGCGCGGGGGCGGGATCGGCGGCGGGCGTCGGGTTCGCGCGCCAGGCCTCGACCTTGTTCAGCAGGGTCTTCATCTGGGCCTCGAGGCGGCGTACCTCCTTGCGCACGGTTGCCCGGACGTCCTGCGCGGCTTGCGTCGCCATGGGCTTGGCGCGAGTTTCCACCTTCTCACCGCGCTTGACCATCTTGTCGAAGAGCTTGCCGCCGCCTTCGCGTGCGGAGTCGAACATGCCCAGGCCGGCCAGCCAGATCTTGTGTGCCGATTCCCCGACATCGCGGGCGAGCCGTTCGGCCGCGTCCTTGCGGACCTTGGCCTTCTCGTTCTTCTTCTTCTTCGGCATGAGCTTCTCCGTCGACGTCGTGGGGAGGACCATGGTACGCCCCCCGGCCGGTCGCAGGGCTCGGGGCCGGGCGTTCGGGACGAAACGAAGACCCGGCCGGCGCGCCTCGCCTTCCCCCCTCGATGCGGTCGCGGGCCCCTTCCGCGCCGCGAAGCCCACCCCGGCGGTCCCGACCCAGGCGCTCGGACTGCCTCTCCGGCCGCCCCGGGCCGGATCCGGGGCCCGGGCCCGAATCCGATCGGAGCGGCGCCATCCGTGCCGCCACGCGTCCCGTTCCCGTGGTGGCAGGGTCGAGCGCTCCCGCCGGGTCTTGCGGCTCCCGGCCTGACGGGATTCAATGCTCATCTCCTGGCGCCACGCACGATTCTCCGAGGGGGTCTTCAGCCGTGTCCGACTTCAAGGAAGGCATCAAGAAGGAGATCTCCGAGGTCAAGTTCCTCATTCACGACCTCCGCGTGGGCCGCTCCGTCAACGAGATCATCCACTTCCACGGTGGGCTCGACACGGACCTCGAGATCCACGGCATCGACGAGGTCCAGGCCATGCACGGTGAGGACTTCGACGAGCTCAAGCGGCAGGCGCTCAGCCTGCGCAAGGCGGAGAGGGACTACCAGAACGTCGTCCGCAGCTTCTCCCCCGACTCGGCGGTCCTGCTCGCCGGGAAGCGCTACATCCGGAAGATCCGGGAGGTCTCGGAGCTGATCCTGAACCCGCACTGGGGCCGGATCGACAAGGTCCTGTCCTTCCTCCCCGCAGACGCGCGCTCCGTGCAGGCCCGCAACCACTATCGCAACCACATCCGGTGGATCGCGGGCGTCCACTCGCGCATCGAGCGCTTCATCGACGAGATGCGAAACAAGGATCTCATCGCCGAGTTCGACATCGCGTCGGAGCTCGAGGACTGCACCCGGAACGTGATCCACGGGTACGTGGCGGAGAAGAGCCGGGCCCGCATCGAGATCAACCTGGAAGGACTGGACTCTGCCGTCCTCGAGGGCAACCCGTACCGCTTCCGGCGCATGTACTTCAACCTGATCATGAACGCCGTGGATGCGATGAGTCACCTGAAGGTCGGTGTGATCAAGGTGACCACGAGCCTCGACGGCGACCGCGTCGTCCTGCAGGTGCAGGATCACGGCACGGGCATGTCGGAGGAGAAGATCCAGCAGCTCCTGTCGGACCGGGAGACCCTCGACGGGGACCTTCACTCGCTCGGCTTCGTCTTCGTGAGGCAGACAATCGCCGACTTCGGAGGGGAGCTCTCCATTCAGACGAGCGAGGGAGAAGGCACGACGGTGACGGTCCGCCTGCCCTACATCGAGGGCGCCGAGCCCCCGAAGCGGCAGCAGTCGGAATGGAAGGACTACAACATCCTCCGCGAGGTGGACCGTGTGCCGCGCCGGGCCCGGGAGGGTGGGCCGAGCGCCGCTGCCGGCCAGGGGGTGGCTCCGAGCGCGCCCGTGCGACCGGAACCCGTGAGCGAGGATCGTCAGACACACTGCGGCGCGATGGTCTACCAGGACTATCAGACCTGCCAGGCCGAGTTCCCGGGCTGCATCTTCGGAATCGCCGTCACGGAGGAGGGGCGCGTCGAGTTTTTCACGCACCGGCCCTACGAGCGCTACTTCAACATCAGCCACGAGGACCTGTCTCCGATGTTCTTCGAGGCGACCGTGCGCGGTCGGTTGGAGGAGGACGAGGAGAAGAAACCGGTTCTGATTCTCAAGTCGCCGCAGAACCTCCGGGACTACTTCGAGTTCAAGGAGGTCGACGACGGCGAGCGGAACGCGGCGCTCTACGAGCGTATGGTGCGAGACGAATACATTCGAATCGGGCGTCTCCTGATCGAGACGGGGCTTCCGCCGGAGACGGGGGTGCTGTTGAGCGACATCCAGCGCTTCCTCGGGGACTGCCCGGCCCTCCTCGAAGAGGAGCCGTTTCCCCTCCAGCTGCTGGCGGACCAGACGTTGGCCGCGCCCGCGAAGGCGTAACGCGGCGCCGCGCACGCCCGACGGGCGAGGTGCGGACCCCACGCGCGCGACGCGTCGTCGATTGCCATCTTGTCGCATCCGCCCTGCGAACGGGGTGCGGCCGTCCGTCGCACAGCCGGGAAGTGAAGGGGGTATGGAAGGCACGGCGGCGGATCGCTACACTCCGTTCTGCAAACGGGGTGGGACCGGCGGTCGCGACGCGCGACTCGGCGGTCGGCACCCGCCGCCACGGTGCGCATCGAGGCCTCGAGCGAGGCGAATCGGTGCTAGGAGACGGGCAGACCTCGGAAAGTTTCACGACGGCTGGTCGCCGAACGAACGAGCGCCGAGCCCCCACATGGAGACCTGATGGGCAATCTCAAGGAGACTCTCAAGAACAAGATCGAGGCGTGGCGCCCCCGCACCACGAGACTCCTCAAGGAACACGGCGACAAAGTAATCGGGGAGTGCACCGTCGCGCAGGCCATCGGGGGCATGCGGGGCGTGAAGTGCCTGGTGACCGACATCTCGTACCTCGATCCGAACGAGGGGATCCGCTTTCGGGGGTACACGATCCCCGAAACGCTCGCGGCGCTGCCCAAGCCCGAGGGGCAGGAGGCTCCGTACGTCGAGGGCCACCTCTACTTGCTGCTGACCGGTGACATACCGACGCCCGAGGAGGCCAAGGCGTTCGCAGAGGACCTGAAGGCGCGTTCGAAGGTCCCGGAGTACGTCTTCGACCTGCTGCGCTCCCTTCCGGCCGACTCCCACCCGATGGCGATGTTCTCGGCGGCGATCGTGTCGATGCAGCGGGAGTCGCTCTTCGTCAAGCGCTACCACGAAGGCCTCGGGAAGATGGACTACTGGGACCCGACCCTGGAGGACGCACTGAACCTCCTCGCGCGGTTGCCCACGATCGGCGCGTTCATCTACCGCCTCAAGTACCGCGACGGCGACATCATCGCGCCGGATTCCACCTTGGACATGGGCGGCAACTTCGCGCACATGATGGGCGTCGACAAGCCGTACGACGACCTGTCGCGCCTCTACTTCATCCTCCACAGCGATCACGAGAGCGGCAACGTCAGCGCCCACACGGGGCACCTGGTCGCCTCCGCGCTCTCCGACGTCTACTACTCGATCTCGGCCATGGTCAACGGACTTGCGGGACCGCTGCACGGACTTGCGAACGAGATGGTCCTGCGGTGGATCCAGGGTGTGATGGACAAGATGGGTGGCAAGATCCCCAGCGAAGAGGAGATGAAGAAGTTCGTCTGGGACACGCTGAACGGTGGACAGGTCATCCCGGGCTTCGGTCACGCCGTACTTCGGAAGACGGATCCGCGCTACATGGCGCAGCGGGAGTTCTGCCTGAAGAACCTGCCCGACGATCCCATCTTCAAGTACGTCGACCTGCTCTTCCGGGTGACGCCGGCGATCCTGGAGAAGCAAGGCAAGGCGAAGAACCCCTGGCCGAACGTAGACGCGCAGTCCGGTGTCATCCAGTGGTACTACAACGTCAAGGAGTACGACTTCTACACGGTGCTGTTCGGCATCGGTCGTGCCCTGGGCGTCTGCAGCAACATCGTGTGGGACCGCGCTCTCGGGTATCCGATCGAGCGTCCGAAGTCGCTGACGACGGCGATGATCGAGGAGATGGTCGGGGCCAAGACCCCGGTCTAGGCACCCCAGTCCTGGCTTCACACCGGGTTCCGTGTCGGCGGGTACGAACCGCCGACACGGGATCCCCCCCTCCCCGGGGCGCTTTCGGGTCCGCAGGTGCGAGAACGCGCCTTTCCCTTCCGATCCCAGCGCGGGGCCGGCACGGCACGTTCAAGCGCATGTCGAGGAGCGAAATCAGACCCGCAGGCACCGTCTCGAGGCGGTCCGCGACGATGCCGCCTTCGTCTCGTCCTGGCGGAAGACCCTGGCCTGGCTCGCCGGCACGGGCGATTCGGGGGATCTCGATGCGTTGCTCGATGGACCCCACGGGGAGGACGTTCGGGAGATCTTCGCGCCCTTTCAGCGCCGCTATCTCACCGTGTTGGAGACTGTCGAGGCCGAACGACTTCAGCCGTTCGACCGAGATGGGAAGGGTGTGCTCTCTCGCGTCTTCGACAATCCACTCGCACGAACGACCTACGAGCGCGTGGCGTAGGCCGTCGAGATGGTCGACTCGGGTACTGCCGGCGCTTCGCCAACATCGGCTGTGGGCCCTTTCCTGAGACCGCCTTGCTGATTCACGAGCAGACGGTCGTGCCACAGATCACTGCCCTCGACAACGATGCCGTGGCGGTGGGCCACGCGTCGCGGGTCGTCCGCCGTTGCGCCAGCGCCCGCCTGCAAGTTCTGCAAGGAGACGGCACCCTTGCGATTCCAGCGGAGCGGACGTGATCGACGTCGCGAAGCACGTGGTCCCCAAGGCCCACGTCTTGTGCCGTATCGGCGAGACGGCTTCACCCCTGGACCAGGGTGTTGGTGCGGGAGCCCTGGGGCCTGGGGCCTGGGGCGGCTGTGGGCCGGGCGGGCCCTTGCTCGCTGGCCGCCACGCTTCGAGCGGTTGAGCGCAGGCGTCCAGGATGCGAACTTCTACTCGAAGCACCTGCTGTGCGCTCTGACGGCGGGCCGGCGGTCGCACGTCCTGTCGCGGGGCAGGCCGCTGCTCCTACGACTCCCGTCGCGACGGCGCGTGCGTGCGGACGCTGCGGCCACCCGGGTAGTCCGTGCCTTCGAGCCAAGAGGGCCAGCGTTTGGGGGCCGGCACGAGGCCCGAGCAGAGCAGCCCGCGCAGGGGGCGGAGCAGCGGTCCGAGGCTTCGGCGTCGTCTGAGCCGGCGGATCCTGCTCCGCCAGCGCGAGGCGTGCGCCGACCTGCCGAGGGCCCGACCGACGGCGCGCGCCAGACACGTGCGCCCGTCGCGGAGGGCGAGATCGCGATAGGCCAGGAGGCGCCGGGCGTCCCACGGCGCATCGATGCGCATCCGGCGGATCACTTCCAGGGGCAGCCCTCCCGGAGGGAAGGACGGGCACCGATCCAGCCCCACCAGGATCTCGAGCATCAGCATCGTGAGGCGGCACTTTGCGCAGTGGCCGCAGTTCGTACCGTCCGCGGACCGCCAGCAGACCCGGAGGTGGGCGCGCGCCAGATCCGAGGCGGCGACGACGGCACCTCGCTCGTGCCTGTCGAGGTGCTGCCCGTCGTGCCGGATGGCGAGTCCCCGCGTCGACAGCAGCGGATCCGTTCGCGGGTCCGAGCCCCAGGGCCACCGGTCCTCCGTCCAGCCGGACGTTGGGATGAAGACCTGCCCGTAGCGGCCTTCGAGCGCGAGCGCGATCGACGCGAGAAGGGCTCCGTGCCCCACGAGCTCCCAGTCGACCTCGCGAGCGCGCGTCTCACGCCAGTTCGTGCGGACGAAGACGAGCGGCAGGCCGAGCTTCCCGGCCGCGAGCGCCAGGGACCGGCGTACGTCCTCGATCGCCTCGTGCGCCGCCAGGGGCAGGTCGAGCCCACCCACGAAGATCAACTCGTCGAGGGGGCGCCGCGTGAGAGCGGTGTGGAAGGAGTCGATGCCGCCCGAGAAGAAGGCGCCCGCGCGGCCTCGGTTCGCGGCCTCGGACTCCGACGATTCTCCCGCACGGAGCGCCACGATCGAGGTGCAGGCGTACCAGTCGGCCCAGATCCGGAGCACTCTTTCCGCTCCCTCGAGGAGCCGTGCGTCCACCGGCGCCGCCACCTCGAGATCCTCGCCCAGGGTAGCAGCCACGGGGAGGAGAGCCGCCGTCCAGGGGTTGCCCGATCTCGAGAGGTCGTCGCCATGCGACGCCGGCACTTCGAACCAGAGCGTCTCCTGGCCGCGGGGCGCCGTGTCGTACGAGACCTCGGCTGCGAGTCGCACGCGACCGTCGTGCCCAGGCGCCGGCTCCCTTCGGATGTGGTCGACGCGCAAGGCTACCGCCGCTTGCGGGCCCGGGTGAGGACCACGATCTCCGTCAGGCGGGCGTCGCCGGTCGTCGGGCGCGCGCGGATCTGGCGTGCCGAGGTCTTGTCGAACGTGATCTCGACCATTCGGGCGCCGATTGCCTGGTCCTTCTTCGGCTTCTCCGGTCCCGGGCAGATGCGAACGACCGGGTTCTTCACCGCCCGCCACCGTCCGCGCGTGGACTTGCGGACCTCGACGATCCACGACGCCGGTAGGAGGGGCGCCCCCTTCGAGCGGTCCGGGAACAGCACGAGGCCGGCGACGTTCTTCTCGCTGCGCTTCCAGTGGATCTCCACGCCCTCCGCCGGGAGGTCCTGGCCCTTCCCGCCCCGCTTGCCGTCGGTGAGCGCCGGCTGGTGCGCCTCCTGCTCGCCGAGCACGACCTTCTCGGGCGCGCCCGCGCGGCGGAGCGCCCCCGGCAGGTGAGCCAGCCGTCGATCGGCCGCCGGCCCGTACGGGCCCGCGCCGCCGAGGTGGACCGCCACCTGCCCCGCCTTGGGTCCCTCCGACTCGACGACGAGTGCGTGCCACCCCTGCTCCAGACCGACGAGCACCGTCCGCCGCCCCGAGGGCGGTGCCTCCGCGAACGCGATCAGCTCCCGGCCGTCGACGAGGACGCGCGCCTTTCCCTGGGCGCGGAGCTCGACCTCCCACAGGCCCGACGTCTCCGCTCGGAGCAGCCCTGCGAAGCGGGCCTTCACCGTCTTCGTGACGCCGAGCGCCAGCAGGTCGTGCGCGAGCGTGCGTCCCGGACCGCCGCTCAGCGTGCCCACGAGGCCCTCGATCGTCTCGCCCGAGGCGTCTTCGAGCACGGCGCTCAGACCCGGCAGGAGGTCGGCGTCGGAGACGACCTGCGGCACCAGGTTTCCGGTGGGGACCTGCACGTCGACGCGCACGCGCGCCCCGAGGATCTCAGCGCCGTTCGGTCCGGTCCCCCTCACGGTCAGCACCGCCCGACCGAGCCCCAGCCGGCTGGAGGGAACCCTGAGCGACCAGCGGCCCGCCTCCACCCGCGCGGTGGCGAGCACGTGGGCACCGCGCAGCAGCTCGACGGCGTCGACGCTCGTCGCCTTGCCCTCCAGGACGACCGGGTCGTCGTAGCCGAGGGGCTGGGCCGGCGGTACGACGTCCAGCGTGAGGATGCCGTTTCTCACGACGATCTCGTGCTTCACGTACGAGCGCGTGCGGATCGCGCCCGCGTCGACGGCTACGAGGCGCAACTCGTGGACGCCGTCGGCGAGCGTCGTGGTGTCGAGTGCGAGCTTCGAGCCCGGGTCGCCCTGGGCGACCTTCTTCCCGTCCACCCACAGCTCGAGGCTCCGCGTCGCGCCGCCGTGGAGCGCCGACACCGACGCCTCGACCTCGACCGCGCCTTTCCAGGGCGTGGACGGATCCGGGCCGACGAGCGAGACGTCGCTGAAGTGGGCGAAGGGGCGTGTCAGCGGGTCGCCCAGGATCAGCAACTGGTAGGGCCCCCAGACGGACTGGTAGAAGGCCTCGGCCAGCGAGCAGCCCTGCGCGTAGTGGTCGTGGACGTAGGCCAGGGGGAACTTCTGTTGCAGGGCGAGCGGTTCAGCGACCGTGCCGGACGTGCCCGCGGCGCCGTGGCGGATGAACTCGGTGCACTTCGTCTGGCCCGGCGTCCCGAAGTGCGCGCCGAACGACGTCAGGTGCTCCGCGATCGATCCGGGCAGGAGCGGCGGCATGTCGTCCGGCCACTTGAAGCCGGCGACGCCGGCGAGGAGTCCGAAGACGTCGTCCTTGCCCCGCGGCAGGACGCCGTCCTGGCCGTCCTCGCCCTTCTTCAGGATCTCGGCCTTGCGGCCGCGCCTTCCGAGCGCTGCCGCGGCGCCCTCGAAGGCCCGCTCTCGCGCCTTCGCCCGGACGTTGTCGTTGACCATGAAGTACACGGTCCCCTCGGGCGAGGTGCCGTCGCTGCCGGCGGCGGAGCGCAGGCACGCCAGGACCTCGTCCTGGGAGTTGCCGTACGCGCCCGTCCAGCCCAGCATCACGGCCAGGCGGTAGTGATCGCCGGAGTCCGCCGGAGCCGCGGCGTCCGGCGCGTCGTCGCCGGTCCACGCGTCCTTCGCGGAGAACGCGCGCGTCGGCTGGAGGGGCTGCACGTCCCGCATGGCCTCGAGCAGTCGCTCGAACTCGGGACGGTCGTGCAGCCCCACGAGATCGGGATCCTCGGCCGTGTGTCTCGCGTTTCGAAACCCGTTCTCGACCGCCTTTTCGAGCGCGTCGAGGGCCCGGTCCTCCTCGCCGATCAGCGCGAGGCAGCAGGCGAGGTTGTACGCGTGGCTCGGATCGGCCGGGTTCGCCTCGGCGAGTTTCGAGAACGACTCGGCGGCCCGCTTCCAGTCCTTGGACTGCATGGCGCCCTGGGCGTCCGCGAGGAGCCGCCGCTCCTCCGGGTTCGGAGGACGCGTCCTGGCTGCGCGTCCCGCCGGCCGCCGGAAGTAGTTGTTCGTGTCGAGTCTCAGATAGCTCTTGGGGTCCTTGGCCAGCACGTGCCGGTAGAAGTAGGTCAGTCCCGTCAGCGACGCCGTCTTCGTGATCAGCTTGGACGGCTTGTAGTCCGCCGCCTTGACGTCTCCGTTGAAGTTCACGCCGTACGGGAAGTCGGTCGAGTACGCGATCGTGTCCACGTCGTCCGCCAGCCCCCGGGCCTCCAGGTACGTCTGGATCGGCTGGAGGATGCGCGACCGGAAGACGTCGACCGACACGACCGGCTGGGGCGGCACGCCCTCCAGATAGAGGACGTGCGTGGGGGGGACGTCGCGCAGGCGGACGTACTCGTTGGCGATCCTCAGCGACCCCGGCGAGTCCGCGTTGACGACGACGAGCGTCGTCTCCGGACCGCCGCCCGCCCGCGCGGGTGCGGCCAGGAGGGCCAGGAGGAGGAGCAGGCAGGGGGGCAGGGAGGGGACGAGGGCGAGAGACGAGCGTCGCGTGGGCACGAGAGGTGGGCTCCGCGGGGAAGTGCCCAGCCTACTCGACCCGCTGAGGCGCCTAGAACTCGACCTGCGGTGCCTCGCGCTCGGCCTCGTCCCCGATCTCGAAGTACTCGCGCTGGTCGAAGCCGAACATGCCGGCGATGACGTTCGAGGGGAAGACCTCGATCTGCGTGTTGAGGGCGCGGACCTTGTCGTTGTAGACGCCGCGGGAGCGCTGGATCCGGTCCTCGGTGGTGGCCAGCTCCTGCTGGAGCTGGAGGAAGTTCGTGTTGGCCTTGAGGTCCGGGTAGGCCTCGGCCACGGCGAACAGCTGGCGGAGGGCTCCGCTCAGGAGGTTCTCGTCCTTCGCCTGCGCTTCCGGCGAGCTGTGGGGGGAGGCCGCGGCGTTGCGCGCCTTGACGACGTTTTCGAGCGTCTCCTTCTCGTGCGAGGCGTAGCCCTTCACCGTCTCCACCAGGTTGGGGATCAGGTTGTAGCGGCGCTTCAGCTCCGTCTCGATGTCGGCCCACGATTCGTCCACGTGGTTTCGGCGCCGCACGAGCGTGTTGTAGCCGCCGACGGCCCACAGGACGATCACCGCGCCCGCCGCGATGGCGATGATGACCCCGGTCTCCAGGCCGGCCAGGGGGCCGCCCGCGATCAGGCTGTACAGGCTCATTCGTCCTCTCCCTTCGACTGCCTCACCAGATACCTCGGCAGGCGGCCCAAGATACCCTCCGCGCCGCCCTACGCGGCGGAGAACTGCCCCGGCTCGGATCGACCCTCCCCCCCGCGCCACCAACCCGGGCCCGGCCCGCTCGACGTCGAGGTCGCCGTGGCCGCCATCCCGGTTCTGGCCTGGGTGGCGCAGTTCGCCCTCGCGCTCGCCATGCTGCACGCCTCGCGCTCGTGACGGGGGGCTCTACGCGCTGCTCGCCACGCCGGCGAAGAGCCGCCGGAGGCGCTGGACGTGGGTGCCCTCCCAGTACGTGCGGCCACACGACGGGCAGCGCCGGTAGACGGTGTGGCGTTCGCGTACGCGCGGCGGGGCGTCCGTGCCCGTGCCCTCCTCGAGCGCGACGTTGCAGACGGTGCACCGCGTGAAGGCGTATGCCTCGAGATCCAGCTCCCACGCGCGGGCGACCTCCGCGAGCTGCCGGCGCGGGTCGTGGCTCGACAGGACGTGGACGATGCCCTCGGCGAGCCGGCGCCGTGCGATCTCGCGGTCGAGCGTGAGGACGATCCGCCCCTGGGCGCGGGCCCACGCCACGAGATCGCCGTCGTCGATGGCGCGTTCCCAGGCCACGTCGTAGCCCGCGGCACGCAGCCACCGGCAGAGCTTCAGCAGATGGTCGTCGCAGAAGAAGCGGCGCCTGGCCTCGGAGTCCGTCACGGGAGCCGGATGCGTCCCTCCTCCAGGATCCCGCCGCCCCGCTCGGCCAGGAGGCGGACGCCCGCCTCCATGGGGGCGCGCACCTTGTCCGTGATGCGCCGGAAGCCGAAGACCCGGGCCGTCTCGCGGGCGAGATCCTCGACCTCGATGCTCACGTGCTCCGCGAGCAGGCGACCCGCGGCGTTCGCGATCTCCTCGGCCGGGATGTGCCGCGCGCGCCGGGGGGGGCGGACTCCCTTCGCCGGCACGCGGAACCCCTCGTAGTGGGCCGGGTCCTGGTCCCGTTTCCAGAGGAAGTCCGTGGACGTCGAGGAGAACCGCCAGTTGTCGGAACGGGCGATCAGGCTGCCGACGCGGTCCTTCAGCCGCGTGGTGATCCTCTTGAGGCCCCAGGCGTCGGCGAGGCGGCGTGAGATCACGCCGAGCGCCACCGGGGCTTCCGTGTCGATGACCTTCTCGATCCGCCGGACGATCATCCCGTCCTTCTTCTCGTCGTAGAAGGACCGTGGCTCGCCGGTGCCGGGATCCAGGCGGGCCCGTTCGTACGCCGTGCCCCCCAGCAGGATGCCCAGGGGCACGTCGGGGCTCGTCTCGGGTTCTGGCGTCTCGTCCTCCGGGGCCGGGCCCGGGTCCTGCTCCGGCGCCGCCTCCGGGGACGGCCCGGTCGCGGGCCGGGCGCTTGCCTCCTCGCGCGCCCGGGCCCGCGCCTCCCGCGCCGTCTCGAGGCCGCCGACGAGCTTCTCGAGCTCGCCGGCCGGGTCCTGCCACCAGTCCGTGGACCAGATGCGCACGTGATCCCACCCGAGGTGGCGGAGCACGAACGGCCGTGTGCCGTGGCGGTCCCGGGCGGTCGCGGCGTGGCCGTAGGTGACGCCGTCGCTCCCGACGGCCGTCAGGAAACGGCCCGGCTCGTCCGGATCCTCGATGCCCAGGTCCACCCGGTAGCCGGAGCAACCGACGTGGGTCTTCACGGACCAACCGGCGGCCCGCAGCGCCTCGGCGACCGACGTCTCGAACGCGAACTCGGTCTTGACCTCGTCCGGCAGCCGGAGGGCCTGTCCGAGCGCGGCGGTCCCGACCTCCGCGTACTCGAGGAACGCCTTGAGGTCGCGCGCGCCGCGCGCCTGCGTGCGGGCGAGGTCGATCTGCTCCGAGCGAAGCGTCGAGAAGACGACCACCTGCTCGCGGGAGCGCGTGATCGCGACGTTGAGCCGGCGCTCCCCGCCCTCGCGGTTCAGGGGTCCGAAGTTGAGGGCGACCCGGCCCTCGGCGTCCGGGCCGTAGCACACGGAGAGGAAGATCACGTCGCGCTCGTCGCCCTGGACGTTCTCCAGGTTCTTGACGAAGACCGGCTCTTCGCGCGTGCCGTCGTCGTCGAAAAAGGGCTCGATCTCCGGGTGGTCCCGGCGCGCCTGCTCGAGGAGATCCTCGACCAGGGTCGCTTGCGCGATGCTGAAGGTGACGACGCCGAGGGAGCGCTTCGATTCCTCGGGATCGGTCAGGCGCCGGACGATCTCCTCGACTACGGCCTCGGCCTCGATGCGGTTCGTACGCGAGCGCCCCTTGTCGTACACGCCGTCGGGGACGTGGCGCCACGACACACCGAGGCGCGGCGACACGTGGAGGGCCGACGGGAAGGTGTAGAGCTCGTCTTCGTAGTAGCGGTGGTTGCTGAAGGCGATGAGGCTCTCGTGGCGACTCCGGTAGTGCCACCCGAGGTGGAGGCGCGGCAACCGGGCCGCGATGCACTCGTCGAGGATGCTCTCCATCTCGCGGAGATCGTCCTCGTCGTCGAGCTCCTCGCCCTCCTGCGAACGCTGGAAGAAGTTGCTCGGCGGCAGTTGCTTGGAGTCGCCGACGACGACCAGCTTGTCGCCGCGCGCGATGGCGCCGACCGCGTCCCACGGGGGGATCTGCGAGGCCTCGTCGAACACGACCAGGTCGAACGGCGGGAAGTCCGGGCCGAGGTACTGCGCGACGGACAGTGGGCTCATCAGCATGCAGGGCTTGATGCGGACCAGCACGTTCGGGATGCGCTCGAACAGGCGCCGGATCGGCAGGTTCCGCCGCTTCATGAGCTCCCGCTGGAGGAGGCCCATTTCGGAGGAGTCGCTCCGGGACGCGGCGGCGGCGCGCCCGGAGGGCAGGTCCACCGCGAGACGGGCGAGCACGACCTGTTTCGTCGTGTCCATCACCTCGCCGTCGAGCCGGCGGAAGTCGTCGATCCGCGCATCCTGCTCGGGCCCGCGAAAGCGCCTCAGGACGGGCACGGCTTCGAAGAGGGCCTCGATCCACCACGCGTAGAAGGAGTGCTCGAACGCGTCCTCCAACTGCTCCGGCGTGATCTCGCGTCGTTCGAGCGCCTCGCGAAGCGCCTCGAGGCCGACCCCGTCCAGCGCCGTCCGTGCGCGCACGAAGGCGCACCAGTCTCTCAGCTTCGCCTTCTGGTCGCGCCAGGCGAGCGCCGTGGACCGGACGCGCGGAACGTAGGACGCTTCGTCGCCGGTGCCCCAGGCGAGGGTGGCGTCGAGGTCGAACGCGGCCTCGGCCTCCTTCTGCACCGCCTGGAGGACCGCGGCGGCCTCCTCGCAGGCCGCGCGCCGGCGGCCGGCGGGCGCGTCGGCCGCGAAGACCTCGCGGCCGTCCCGGGCCAGCACCGCGAACCGGGCGCCGAGCGACTCGGCATCGCCGGCCGCGCGCTCTCCCAGCCGGGTCCTCAGGCTTCGGACACGCGCCGTCCAGTCGAGCATCCCGGCCAGCCGGTCCCAGTCCGTCTCGCGGCCCCGCCAGTGCGCGCCGAGCAGGGCCTGGGCCTCGGCGTCGGCCGCGGCCAGTTCCTCGCGGCGCTGGCGCCAGTCGATGGCGGGCTCGAGGTCCGCGAGCAGGGTCTCCGTCGCGGGCAGCTTGCCCGTCCGGAGGACGGTCTTCAACTGCTTCTTCGCGGCGCGCGCCTTGAACCACGAGAAGGGCCAGAAGGTCCTTTCGCTCGCTTCGAGTCGCGTCCTGAGCGCGGGGAGGTCCAGGTCGAGCAGCGCGTCCTGCCAGCGCGTCCCGAGGGCTTCGGCGTGGCCCTTCACGACGCGGCCGGTCGCGATCCAGCCCTCGACGCGCTCGCGCTCCAGCTGGAGGGCGCCCCCCGTGAGGAGCCGTTCGGGCGGTACGGGCGTGCGGGCGAACAGCGCCGCGGCCTCCGCCAGCGCGTCCAGGTCGTGGCGCGAGAGCCCCTGGGGCTCCACGGAGAGGTCGGCGGCGAGCGCGGCGCTCGCTGCCTCGAGCGCGGAGGCGGCGTCGGCCACCCGGGCACCCGTCTCCTCCGCGCGCGCGGGGAGCGCCGGACCCCACTCCTCGAGACGCGCAGCCCGCCAGGCGTGCTCGCGGGGGTCGCCGACGGTCCGGACGGCGACCCGCGCGTCCTGGACGACCTTTCGCATGCGTTCGAGCGCGTCCGCGTCCACCGCGTCGTGCTCACCGAACGACAAGCGGACACGCGGTGCGTCGCGGAGCGCGATGAGACGGGAGAGGCCGTGGAAGGCGCTCCGACCGAAGCTGCGCGTCCCGTGCAGGGCTTGCGTGTGCGCGTTCACCTCGGTGCGCACCGTGTCGAACTGCTCGGCGACTCGCGGCCAGGCCTCGGGCGCCTTGCGTCCCGCGACGCCGAGCGCCTGGCGGAGCTGCTCCAGGACGCCGCGCTTCCTCGCCTTGTTCGAGTGGAGCTCCAGGCAGAAGGGCGCCAGGCCCGCGCGCGAGAGTCGCTTGTGCACCACGTCGAGGGCGGCGATCTTCTCGGAGACGAAGAGCACGCGCTTGCCGGTCGCCAGGGCGTGGCTGATCAGGTTCGTGATCGTCTGGGCCTTGCCGGTCCCGGGGGGGCCCTCGAGAACGAAGGTGTGTCCGTCGGCCGCCGCGAAGATCGCCGTCTGCTGCGAGGAATCGGCGGGCGCCGGCACGAACACGTCGGTGGCCGGGCGGGTGGCGTCGAAGGTCGACGGGTCCGGGAACTCCAGGTCCTCCGCGAACGGCTGGTCGGGTGTCTCGAAGAGGTGCTTCACGACTTCGTTTCGCGTGAGCACGTGCTCGCGCTGGTCCAGGTCGAGCCACATCAGGTACTTGCGGAACGAGAAGAGCCCGACGACGGCCGTCTCCTCGACTGCCCAGCGCTGCAGCGGCCGGACGGCCGCGCGGAAGCGGTCGAGGACCTTCGCCACGTCCAGGCCGTTCTCGTCGGTGTCGAGCTCCTCGAGGCCGGGGACGCGAATCTCGAACTCGCCCTCGAGCTTCTGCAGCAGCGAAACGTTGACCTGGGGCTCGTCGTCCGCGAGCTCGATGCGGTAGCCCTTGGTGCCCTCCGCGACCGAGCGGCGGGTCATGACCAGGGGATAGAGGAGGATCGGCGCGCGTCGCTCCGTCGTACTCGCCGGCGTCTCGTACCAGCGGAGGAAGCCGACGGCGAGATAGAGCGTGTTGGCTCCGCCTTCCTGGAGGCTCAGGCGCGCCGCCCGGTACACGCGGACCAGTCTGCGCTCCAGATCCTCCTCGGCCACCGTCGTCCGCAGCCGTCCGGACTCGAGCTCGCGCAGGCGCAGCGCGGACTCGTCGTCCTCGCCGTCCGCTCCGCCGGCGGGACGCTCGGGCAGGAGGCGGAACACGCGTCCGTCGGACAGGAGATCCTCGAGTCGCGCGAGGTCGTGCCCGGCCAGGGGAATCGTCTTCGACGTCGTGCGGTGGTTGAGGAGGCGGTTGCGGAGGCTCAGGTCCAGGAGGCGGCGCTTCCAGCGGTCCACGCGCGTCAGGGGAGCCGCGGGCGCCGGCGCGGGGGGCTCCTCCTCGAGCGGCTCCGGCGTGACCGGGTCCGCGGTCCGTGTCACGCCGAACGGGAGGGGGGCGACGCGCGCGCGCCGGGCCGCCTCCACGTCGATGGCCAGGAGCAGCCGTTCCACGCGCGCATGCTCGACCGCCTGCGCGGTCTCCCGTACCGAGTCCTCGAAGGACGTCGTGGATCCGCTCGCGGCCGACGCGGGGTCGAAGAGCACGATCGACTCGAGCTCCAACCGCTTCCGGAGGCGCATGAGCTCGTCGATCGCCGGGTCGACGAAGTTCTCGTCCGCGAGCCACACGCCGACGAGCGGGCCGGTGTCGAGCTGCACGATCAGCGGGTGGAGCCCCGCGCCCTCGAAGAGGCCCGCGAACCAGAGGGCCAGGTCCAGACGGGTCGCCGTCTTCGAGGCGGCGATCCGGTCGGGCGGGCGGATTCGACGTGCGGCGGAACGCTCCGGTTCGGGTTCGTCCTCGAGCACCACATCGAGGTCCGCGATCGCCGCGTGGAGCGCAGCGGAGACGGCCCGGACCCGGGTCGGGTCGCGGCGGTCGTAGCCGTCGAGGGCCGCGTCCCCGGTCGCCGTCTCCAGGTGTCTTGCAGCCGACGCGAGCCGCTCCCGGGTCGCCGGGTGCTCCGGCAGGACGAACGCGGCGAGGATCTCCGGGAGCGAGTCGGTGCCCGGCCACTCGTCGGCGGCCAGGACCTCGAGCGGGGTGGCACTACGGAGCAGGACCTCGTCCCCCCCGGTGGCCTCGATCCAGAGCGTGCCCTCTTCGGCCTGCGTCCGTTCGGCCAGGCGCGCGGTGGAGATCGGCAGCCCGAGCGCGTCGAATCGCCAGCTGCCGTGAGCGGCGATGTCCCCGACAGGCAGCTCGACCCGGGGGGACAGGTCCGGCTCGACGAAGAGCGCCACCCGGAGCCCGGCGACGGGCGCGTCCCCGAGATTCAGGACCCGGAGCGCCTTGACGAGCGGAACTCCGTTCGCCTGGAGCGCGTAGCCGACGTGCGCGTCGACGTCGACCTCCACGGCGATCCGGTCGCTCGGGACTTCCCCAGGCGGCTCGGTGGGGGGAGGCGTCGGGGTTTCGTGAGGCTGGGCTTCGATCGGCTCGGTCATGGTCGATCCAGGGCACGGAGCAAGGGGTGCACAGGGGTAGCCGCAGGCCCGGCGAAGCCGGGTTGGAGGCGCAGGGGTGCAGCGCACCCCTGAGTAGCACAGGATACGGTGGACGCTACCCGCCGTGGATGCCGCTTGACGAGATGCCGCTTGACGGGGACGCCGCGCCGGGAAAGGCTTCCGGCATGCCGGGTGCCTACGACCACGCCGAGAAGAGCGGCAACGAGGGAGACGTCGTGAAGCACGTCGGCCTCCTGGCCGCGCTCGACTCCGTCCTCGGGACCTGGCCGGGCGGGTTCTTCCGGTACGCGGACACCTTCGCCGGCTACGCCCAGTGCGTGCTCGGCGACGGCGGCGAGTGGCCCCACGGGGTGGGTCTGCTCGCCGACCGGGAGCGACTCGGGGACAATCCGCACACCGCGCTCTGGCGGCGCTGGTACCTCGCGCGTCCCGTCGTGCGGGGCAGCGCGTACCCGGGCTCCTCGCTCGTCGCGGCCGACGTGGCCCGGGACCGGGAGGTG
>JAUXCH010000196.1 GCA_030618975.1 Planctomycetia bacterium | reverse complement strand
GTTCGGACCCGGTTACGAAGGTGTTCAGTCCGGGGAGGGAAAACGAAGCCTCGGGGGAGATGTTGCACGCCAGGAGTTCTGTGAGGGCTTTGGAAGTCAGAGCGGGCTTGAGCCGGAGGCGGGGCCCGGTCCACAATGCGGTGGCGGGTGCCGCCCGGGCATCCAGTGGGAGGTGGCGAGTCATGTCGGAGCCCGCCGGGGCGCCCGTGCGTCCCCGTGTCCACTCCCCGTTCTCCAAGGAAGTCCTGCGGCTCGAGGACCTCGTGAGCGACCTGCTCGCGGAAGAGCGGTACGGCGTGCTCCAGGTGACCGGGGCACCCGGTTGGGGCAAGCGAACGGCACTGGCCCACCTGCGCGCGGAGCTGGGAGAGCGGGAGCGCCTGGACGTGCACGGGCCCGTGGGGCCCGGGGACCTCCTGGATTCCGGGGAGCAGGTCGTCGTCGTGACCTCGACGGCGGACCGGCACGGTCGACGCCTCGGCGTGGTCCCCGCGCCGCTGGCGGACTGGGGGCTCGACGAGATCCTCGAGTACCTGACCGCGTGTCATCCGGAACACCGCGAGGACGTCTTCGGCAGGATCCGTACCGGGATCGACCGCACGCTGCTGGGCGGCTGCCCCCAGCTCTGGGCGCTCGTGCTGGACGCGATGGCGGCGGACCCCGCCCTGGGAGGGCCGGACGACGCGCTGTCGGCCCACGCGCGCGCCCTCGACGTGCCCCCGCAGCAGGCCGGCGCCCTCGCCCGCTGCCTGATGCGGGACGTCTCCGGGAGGAGGAGCCGGTCTCCGGAAGACGAGGCCGTGGAGCGCCGGGTCCTCGAGACTCATCCCACCCTCCAGCAGCGCCCCACCCGACGGCTCTGGCTCGCCGACCACCTGGCGGGGCGGTTGGGGGCGGGAGACGTGTCCCTGCTGACCGGAGCTGGAGGAGGACCCGACGATCCGGAGTTCCTGCGCGGGGTGTCCCGGCTCGCCGCGGACGACGGAGCGACCCGCAAGACGCTACGCTCGGCGCTCGAGGGCGAGGACCCGTGGCTCGCGTCGTGGGCCGGCAGCCTCCTGCACGTAGACGACCCGTCCTGGCTTCGCGACCACCTGGACGCGAAGGCGCCCGACACCCGCGGGCTCCACCTTCCGTCGGCCTGGCTACCCGGCCTCGACGCGGAGGACATGTCCCTCGCGGGGATCCGATTGCCGCAGGCGAACCTCGTTTCGGCGCACCTGCGGGGAGCGAACCTGGTGGAGGCGGACCTGGCCGGCGCGGATCTCTCGGGCGCCGACCTGCGCGGGGCCGATCTGGAACGTATGGGTGCAGAGGGCGCGTGCTTCCGGGAGGCGAACCTGGCGCGGGCGCACGCCGGGTGTGCCTCCTTCCCGAGAGCGGACTTCACCGGGGCGGTCCTCGACGAGGCCGTCCTGGACGAGGCCCACCTCCTCCGGGCCGATCTCGGGCAGTGCCGGGCCTGGGGCGCCTCGTTTCGCGGCGCCCGGTTGACCGGATCGAAGATCGAGGGCGCGGACTTCTCGCAGGCCGACTTCTGGTACGTCCTCTTCGAAGAGATGGACTTTCGCTCGGTGACGCTGAAGGGCGCCTCGTTCAGGCGGGCCCGCCTCAGGAAGGCCCACCTCGAGGGGATCGAGCTGCCCGGTACCGACTTCGAATCCGCGTGGCTGCTCCAGGCACGACTCACGGGGGCCGTGCTCCCGTGCGCCAACCTCCGGGACGCCCAGCTCACGGGGGCCGAGATGGCCTACGTGAACCTCGAGGGGGCCGATCTGCGCGGCGCCTGCCTCCGGCACGTGTCGTTCCACCTCGGCTCCTCGCGCAGCGGCCTCGTCTTCAGCCCGTACGCGAGCGAGGGCAGCCGCACGGGCTTCTACACGGACGACGACCAGGACGCGGGAGTCAAGAGCGTCGAGGAGATCCGGAAGGCGAACCTGCGGGGCGCGGACCTTCGCGGCGCGCACGTGGAAGAGGCGGACTTCTACCTCGTGGACCTCAGGGAGGCCCGGTACGACGCGAGACAGGCGATTCACTTCCGCCACTGCCGCGCGATCCTCGAGTAGGCCGCGCGTCGTGGATCAGGGAGTCGTGGATCAGGGATACGGGTCGAACGAGCGCTGGCTGGGGCTGGCCAGGTCGAAGACGGAGAGCGTCTGCGGACTCGGCCGCACGGTGTAGTCACGAGCGTGGCGCCCGGGGTCATTCTCGTCGAGCGTCGGGTCGGGCATGTCGACGCACCCGCCCCACACGCCAACGCAGGCAAGGAGGAGCAGAACGAGGCCGGTCCGGCGTCGCATCCGCCAGGGAGTATGGCGCCCGGCCTCCGGACCGGAGGTTGCGCCGGCAGGAGCCCGCCGGGCATGATGGGATGGTCGTTTCCGAGGGAATCCCAAGGCGCTGGAGAATCCATGACGGCACTTCGCACGGAGGACCTGGAGACCCTGCTCGCAGAACGCGACGGGCCCTGCGTCTCGCTCTACCTGCCGACGCATCGCACCGGCCGCGACATCAAGCAGGATCCGATCCGGCTCAAGAACCTGCTCAAGCAGGCGGAGCACGAGCTCGAGGGGGTGGCCATCCGCGACACGGACGCCGCGGGCATCCTCCAGCCCGCGCGCGACCTCCTGGCCGATCCCGACTTCTGGGAGCACGCGAGCGACGGTCTGGCCGTGTTCCTCGCGCCCGGCTTCGCGGGGACCTACCGGCTGCCCGTGACCTTCCAGGAGAAGTGCGTGGTGTCGGGCGCCTTCCACGTGAAGTCGCTCCTACCGCTGCTGAGCGGCGACGGGCAGTTCTACGTGCTCGCGCTGAGCCAGAAGCACGTCCGCTTGCTGCACGGCTCGCGGTTCAACGTCGGCGAGCTGGAGCCGGACGGCATGCCCACGAACCTCAAGGAGGCGCTGTGGCTCGACGACCCGGAGCGTGTGCTCCAGTACCACAGCGGCACGCCGGGCGGCGGAGGGCGGCGCGCCGCCGTCTACCACGGCCAGGGCGGGGCGTCCGACGTGGAGAAGACGCACCTCCTCCGCTACTTCCGCCTGGTCGACGACGGGCTGGTCGAGTTCCTGGGGGACGATCGCGCGCCGCTCGTGCTGGCCGGCGTCGACCACTACTTCCCGATCTACCGCGAGGCCAGCCGCTATCCCCACCTCGTCGACGGCGGGGTGAAGGGCAGCCCCGACGACCTCAGCGCGGCCACCCTCCACGATCGCGCCTGGGCCATGGTCGAGCCGATCTTTCGCACCGAGCAGGAGAAGGCGTCTCGCAGGTACACGGAGCGGGCGGGCAAGGGCGGGACCTCGGAGACGCTCGCCGAGATCGTCCCCGCCGCGCACCACGGCCGCGTGGACACGCTCTTCGTCGCGCTGGGCGAGCAGCGCTGGGGCGCGTTCATCCCCGACGGCACGGGGTCGGTGATCCTGCACGACGCGTACGAGCAGGGCGACCGGGACCTCCTCGACGTGGCGGCGGCCGCGACCCTCAAGGCCGGGGGTCGCGTGTACGCGCTGCCGCGCGAGCGCATCCCGACCACCGACTCCGCCCTGGCCGCCATCTACCGCTACTGACCCACGTACGGTGCCAGGCACCATGCAAGGGGTAGCGATGGAAGCTGTCCGGCATGCGAAAGGGCGTTGGGCGCTACTCCTTGCGTGGTGCCTGGCACCGTACGTGGGTCTCGCCGCCTGCGGGGAGCCGGAGCCGGTGCGGCCGGTCGGTCCGCTGACGCCGGACCTCTACGAGATCGCGGACGGCGACGTCCCGGCGCCGGGCTCGTTCCTGCGCTACCACCCGCCCAGCGCCGACGGCGGGGGCCTCGACATCGCGATCACCGACTACGAAGCGTCACCCGCGCACGGCGACGGCGAGCGGCCGCCCGTGAGCCTGGTCGGCGTGGTGCACGTCGCCGACCCCCTCTACTTCGACGTGCTCCAGAGGGTGCTCGACGAGGACTACGCGGTCGTCCTCTACGAGGCGGTGAAGCCGGCCGATCTCCCGGTCGTCGAGTGGCAGCGGAAGGCGGCGGAAAAGGCGTCCTCGGTCAGCGCCTTCCAGCAGGAGCTCGCCTCGTGGTTCGGCTTCGTGTTCCAGCTCACGGCGCTCGACTACGACCGCTCCCACTTCGTGCACGCGGACATGACGACGGAGGCGTTTCGCGAGGCCGGGGGCGACGAGCTGCTCGGGGCCATCGACCCCGGGGCCGCCGCGGGGGACCTCCCGGAAGGCGTACGGGGAACGCTCGACGCCGTCCGCGCGCTCGGCCGGCTCGCGCTGTCGGAGCCCGGTCCCCTGCGGTCGATCGCGCGCAGGATGTTCGCGGAGACGATGGGCACGACGGACATCGGCACGACGCTCGACATGTATCCCGGCCTCGAGGAGCTGCTGCTCGACAAGCGAAACGAGGTCGTGATGCAGCGCCTGGCCGAGGTCCTCCCGGGAACCCGGGGGCGGGTCGCCATCTTCTACGGCGCGGCGCACATGCCCGACCTGGAGCACAGGCTCCGGGCGCTGGGCTACGAGCGCACGGGCGGGCGGTGGCTGCGCGCCTGGGCACTGCGCAAGCCCCTCGTACGGTGCCAAGCACCATGCAAGGAGTAACGAGGGAGATGCCGGGCATGCGAAAGGGGCGTTGGGCGCTATCCCTTGCATGGTGCCTGGCACCGTACGTGGGTCAGGTTGCGGACGCGCCGTCGTAGGTGCCGCCGGTGATCTCGAGGAAGCGGGCCTCGAGGCTCGCGCCCTCGTGGAGGCTCCGGAGCACCAGGCCGTGGTCGACGAGCAGGATCCTCTGGATCCGCTCGAGCGCTCCCTCCTTGCCGTCGGGCGAGGCCAAGGAGAGCTCCAGGTTCAGCTCCGTTTCGCTCGTCCGCTCGACGCGCTTCACCTCCGGATCTGCCAGGAGCGCCTGCTCGGCCGCCTCGGTCAACGGGCGCGTGAGCTGGATGCGGAGCAGGAAGCTGGCGGACGTCAGCTCCGCCATGCTCGCCACGACCTCCAGGCGGCCCTCGTCGAGGATCGCGGCGTGGTCGCAGATCTCCTGGATCTCCCGCAGGTTGTGGCTGCTCACCACGATCGTGCGGTCCCTCCGCAGCCCGTGGATCAGGTCGCGGACCTGCCGGGCGGTCTCGGGGTCGAGGCCGGAGGTCGGCTCGTCGAGCAGGATGACCTCGGGCTCGCCGAGGAACGCCTGGCAGAGCACGACGCGCTTCATCATCCCGTGGCTGAGCGTACGCGCGCTTTTCTTCGCGACCTCGTCGAGGCCCACGAGCGCCAGCGCGTCGTGACTCCGCCGCGTCGCCTCCTCCTTGGAGTAGCCGTTCAGGCGCCCGAACATGACGAGCTGCTCGAGGACGGGGATCCCGCCCTGGAAGGCGGCGTCCTGCGGGAGCATCGAGAAGCGGCCGCGCAACTGGCTGATCTCGGCGACGTCCACGCCGAGCACTTCCACGGAGCCCTCGGTCGGCCTCAGGAAGCCGGCGGCCACCGAGAAGAGCGTCGTCTTCCCGGCGCCGTTGGGGCCGAGGAGGCCGAACAGGCTGCCCGCGGGGATCTCGAAGGTCACGTCGGCGAGCGCGGTGACGCGCGAAAAGCGCTTCGTGAGGTGGTGAACGGAGACGGCGGCGGTCATCGCTAGAGATCCCGCTTGTGGAAGGTGCGGAACGCGAGGAAGAGAAAGAAGGCGGTGAAGGCCAGCATCACCAGGTAGGCGGTGATGCGGGTTCCGACGTCGCCCGAGAGCAGCTCGTACTTCCAACCCCACGGGATCAGGCGCTGGAGCCAGGCGAGGTCCCAGGCCAGGGACGCGTCGAGCACCCGGATGAGGACGAGCGGACCGCCCGTCAGGACGAGGCAGAGTGCGAGGGCCCCGAACGCCGAGTCCATCGAGCAGGAGATCCACGTGCACATCGCGATGTACGGCACCGTGAGCATCACGATCGCGACGAAGCCCTGCAGGCCCCACACGACGAGCGCCCCGCCCTCGTAGATCCGGAACTTGATCCCGATGTAGAGCAGCACGATGACGACCATGAGCGCGAGGGCCGCCTTCGCCGCGCCCACGGTGCCCACGAAGCGCCCGGCGAGGATGTTCGGACGTTCGGTGCGGAGCAGTAGGAAGCGGAGTCCGCGGTTCCCGATGTCGCCGGCCGTCTGGTTGAACGACCCGATGCAGGCGATGAAGGGAAAGAGCCACATCAGCGCGAGGAAGATCGCGCTGAGGATCGCTGGATTCTCGGCGAGCAGGTAGCGGGCCTCGTCCTCGTCGGCGCCGGTCACACGCTGGACGACGTCGACGAACTCCTCCGACTCGGAGATCCTCTTCACGGTGGCGACGGCCTCGCCCTCCGTGTGACCCACGCCGGGGGCCTCGGCCATCAGCTTCTCCACCGGCGCGAAGAAGAGGCCGGCCACGCTGAGCCCCACCATCAGCACGAGCAGCAGCGTCACGAGTCCGCCGCCGGTGCGTAGCGAGAAGCGGACCCAGTAGAGGGCGATCATCTTCACGTGCTCGAGGTTCAAGCCGGTGAGCAGGCGATCGCGCGCGCCACGGGGCGCCGGGGCGGCCATACGCGACGCGGCCGGCTCGATCTCGGCCTTTGCCGCCGGCGACGGCGGCGGAGGCGGCGGCGCGCACCGCCCGGCCCCGTGGACGAAGTCGTCCCGGAACGTGAAGTTGAGCAGGAACAGGGTGAGGAGCGGATAGACGAGATCGATGATCGTCCAGATGCGGAAGGGCAGGCCCGTCAGGTACAGCCCCACACCGAGGAGGCCCACGACGGCGTAGACGTTACCGAGCGTCCGGCCCCGGAACCGCCGCTGCTTCAGGTAGCCCGTTCCACTCACCAGGAGCAGGATCGAAGCGGCAAGTCCCACCACGATGAAGACCCACGCGAGCGGCCACGCGCGAAGCGCCTCGGCGAGGAGTTTCGACTCTTCGTCGGGCGGTGACACGTCGAACGAGAGCATCGCGACATTGTGCAGGGTGCCCAGCACGCCCCCCCCGCCGAGAACGAAGTTGATCACGGCGAGGGCGGTCAGACCGCCCGGACGCTTCCCTTCCGTCACGCTCTGCCCTCCGAATGTACGCGCTCGCGTTGCGCAGCCGGGTCCTACCTACCGTACGGCTTCAGCACGGGCTTGACGAGGAGGACGAGCATCCGCCCCCCCTCTCCGCCCGCGCCCACGACGGCCGTCTCGCCCAGCGGCACGCGGAGGTTGCCGCGCACCCGGAAGACCTTCAGCGCCGGCGCGTCGAGCGGCCCGTGGGGCGTGGAGACCTCGCGGATGGGGCCGGTCAGGCGCGTGCGCGTCACGCTGACGGCGAGATGCACCGCGTCGCCGGTCGACGTGGGCACGGGCTGGAGATCGACCTCCACGCCCGAGGTGCCGATCTGGACGATCGGGTTGGCGATGGCCGCCGTCTCGGCGATCTCCACCGCGTAGTCCTGGAGGTAGCTGAACTGCGAGCCGGAGAGCAGGCTGTTTCGCGCGCCCGAGAGGGACGTCGCGTGCACCCGATCGGCGTCGAAGGCCTCCCCTTCCGCGAGGGCCTCCTCGAGCACCAGACGCTCCGTCTCGTCCAGCAGGTGCGGCGCGCCGCGGGTCGGGGCGACGAGGAGACGGCCCAGGGCGGTGGGCACGTCGACGAGACGCACGTCCATCTCGATCGACCACATGTGGAAGCGGCGCAGGAAGGCGAGCAAGGCCTCGACGCGATCCAGCACCCGGGCCGTGTTGGTGACGAACAGGAGGCCGTAGCGGACCTCGATGTTCGTCCCGTCCCGGTTCCACGATCCGGGCACCACGAGCTCCCGGAGGAGATCGGGAATGGACTCCTCCGGAAGGATCGGGGCCGGCAAGCGGCTCATTGTGTTCTGCTGTATACCACGGATGATATTGAGCGGCAGTTTGGTATGTCAGCACGTTCACGCTTATCGCGTCGTGAAATCAACGCCATATTGCGATCACTCAGACGCCTGAATAATAAAAAACATTCTGGCGGTGAAATTGTTGCTACGTCAGGAGAAATTCTTGCAGAGGATGAGGACAGT